>DASTOI010000890.1:0-3074 GCA_035762585.1 Myxococcota bacterium | reverse complement strand
CGCGCGCTCCGCCGTCGGGTCCGAGCCGTCCGTCGGCTTCGCATCAGCGGCCGCTTGCGCCTCCTCCAGAGGTGCGGCCTCGGCAGCTGGAACGGCAGCCTCCGCCCCAGCCGCTGCCGCCTCTGCGGCAGCCGCCGCGGCTTCGGGCGCCAAGCTGCGCATGACCTTCTCGCCCTTGAGAACATCGACGCGCTTCACGCGGTCGGTTGCGTCGTAGACGACGGCGACGCTGACGTCCGTGCCATTGATCGCTTGCTCGGCGGGAGTGCCGATCACCTCCCAGAGACCGGCCGTGAAGAAGTCGGCAGTCCCGTGGAAAAGTGCGCGCGCGGCTTTCTCGCCTTTGCTGTAGCCCTGGACGAACGAGAAGATGTCCTTGCGGCCCTCCGGCTGCAGCTCGCTGAACGTGGGCGCGCCGACCTCGGCGATCACGCGGTCGCGCCGCGTTCCGATCGCGAAGACGCTCGTGTCCTTCTTGCCGGGTTGGCGCCCCGCCATGACGACCGAGCAGCCCGACGCAGCCAGCATGCAGAGCGACAGAATCGAAGCAGCGAATCGCTTCGTGTGCACGACGCCTCCCGAGACTCCGAATTGTTACTCACGGAGCTTCGTTTCTCACGCGAGCCCGATCCGGGTCGACCGGAGCGAGCCGATTCGACGACCGCAAGCCGGTGGGAAGGGGCGCGGTCTGCCCGGCGCGGCGCTGCAGCGCTTGCACTAGCTTGGCCGGCCGCTCACGCGGTGATGGAGGAAGCATGCCCGGCCACGACTACCGAATTCTCGACGCGCGCGAAGTCTCGAAGTGGGACGACGAGGCCGACGTCGTCATCGCGGGGCTGGGCTGCGCGGGCGCGTGCGCGGCGATCGAGGCGCGGCTCGCGGGCGTGAGCGTGCTGGTGCTGGAGCGCGCGAGCGGCGGCGGGGGTGTTACGGCGATGGCGGCAGGCCACGTCTACGCGGGCGGCGGCACGCGCGTGCAGCGGGCGGTCGGCGTCGCGGACACCGCCCTCGACATGGAGAAGTACCTGATCGCGAACACGCCCGAGCCCGATCGCGACAAGATCCACCTCTACTGCAGCGAGAGCGTCGCGCACTTCGATTGGCTGGTGGCACAGGGCGTTCCGTTCAAGGACTCGATGTACAAGGGCAAGCACGTGCTCCAGATGACGGACGAGTGCCTGATCTGGAGCGGGAACGAGGAGGCCTGGCCGTACCGCGAGCAGGCGAGACCGGCGCCGCGCGGGCACAAGGTGGCGCTCGAAGGCCATGCCGGCGGCGCGAAGATGATGGAGCTGTTGATCGCGCGCGCGAAGGAATTAGGGGCGCGCATCGAGATCGAGAGCTGGGTGCGCGAGCTCGTGCGCGACGGCGAGCGCATCGTCGGCGTGCGCTACCGGAACTTCGAGCGCGAGCGCACGGTGCGCGCACGCAAGGGCGTCGTGCTCGCGACCGGCCATTTCACGAACAACGAGGAGATGCTGAAGCACTTCGCGCCGCAGCTGCTCGACGCGCGCCTCGAGCGCCAATACACGCCGAGCGACGACGGCGCCGGCATCCTGCTCGGGCTCGCCGCCGGCGGCGAGGCGCTGCACATGGCCGGCGCCCTAATCACCTACCCGTTCTACCCGCCCGAGCACCTGCTGAAAGGCATCCTCGTCAACAAGCTCGGCCGGCGCTTCGTCGCCGAGGACGTCTACCACTCGCGCTCGAGCATCGAGATCACGCTGCAGCCCGACGCCGAGGCCTGGCTGATCGTCGACGAGGAGTGCTTCGGCCGGCCCGAGTTCGGCGGCTGGGACGTCGTCGACGCGTGGGAAGATTTCGAGTCGATGGAGGCGGATCTCGGGATGCCGAAGGGCGCGCTGCAGAAGACGCTCGCCGACTACAACACGCACGCGGCGAAGGGCGAGGATCCGGCGTTCCACAAGCACCACAAATGGCTGAAGCCGCTCGACAAGCCACCGTTCGCGGCGCTGCGCGGCTCGCTCGGAAGCGGCCCCTTCCGCACCTTCACGCTCGGCGGCCTGCGCGTCTCGCGCGATGGCGAGGTGCTGCGGCCTGACAAGTCGCCGATCCCGGGACTGTACGCCGCCGGCGCTTGCGCCTCGAACATCGCGCAGGACGGCAAGGGCTACTCG
Source organism: Myxococcota bacterium (assembly GCA_035762585.1). Classification (GTDB taxonomy): domain Bacteria; phylum Myxococcota_A; class UBA9160; order UBA9160; family UBA6930; genus VGRF01. Next base: position 936 of record DASTOI010000890.1, on the reverse strand, counting down.
AGCGGAACGTGCATCGGCGAGAGCACGTTCTTCGGCCGGCGGGCAGGTCGACATGCTGCCACGCGCTGACGCGAGCGTGTGAGACGATCGCACGTCGGAGGGTCCGGCCATGGCGTACGACGAAGGACTCGCGCAGCGCATCCGCGAGCTCCTCGAGGACGACCCGCGCATCAGCGAGAAGAAGATGTTCGGCGGCGTCGCGTTTTTCGCGCACGGCAAGATGGCCGCGGGCATCGTCCAGGACGAGCTGATGGTGCACGTCGGCCCCGACGCGCACGACGATGCGATCGCGCGGCCGCACGCCCGCCCGATGGATTTCACCGGCCGCCCGATGCGCGGCTTCGTGCAGGTGGCGCCCGCCGGCTTCGAGGACGACGCGGAGCTGCGCGCGTGGCTCGCGCGCGGGATCGCGTACGCGGAGAAACAGGCGCGGAAGCCGCCCGCGGCCGGCAGGGCCGCGAAGTCGAAGAAGGCCGGGAAGCCGGCCGCTACTCGGCGCCGCCCTTCGTCTTCAGCTCGCCCGCGTTCGCGGTGATGAACGCGCGGATCTCGTCGGCCATCGCGAGAATGCGCTCCCACTCCTCGCGATAGAACGTCACCGGGAAGCGCCGCATCCCGTAGAGCGAGACGCCGCCCTTCTCGCTGACGCGCAGGTAGGTCCCGCGCCGTTCCTTCGACTTCATCGCCTCGAGCTCGGCCTTGAGCCGTGCATTCTCCGCCTGTAGGTCTTCACTCATCGCACCCCTCCTCGGCGTTTGTTACGCCGCGCCGCACGGTAGCGCCGCGCGCCGCGGATCTGAACGTGTCCGCATGTTCACGCCGCGCACGCGTTACGCCTCCGTCGCATCGAGCGCGCGGCGCAGGCGGCGCACGCCCTCGCGGATCTGGTCCTCGCCGAGCGCGGCGTAGCCGAGCAGCAGCTGCACGTGCGGCGGC
>DASTOI010000889.1:0-6275 GCA_035762585.1 Myxococcota bacterium | reverse complement strand
TCGCGATAGATCGTGCGCTTCGAGACGCGCAGCTCGCCGGCGATCTGGTCGCCGGTCGCGAAGCGGCGGGCGCGCAGCAGCTGCACGAGGCGAAACAGCCGATCAGCGCGCCGCACGGCGGGGCTCCTCGCGGATCACTGGCCGCACAGACCGATCGGGTGGCCTTCCGGATCGCTGACGACCGCGATCCGCGAATCGCCATGCCGCGCCGGCGCAACGAGCAGCCGGCTGCCGAGCGAACGGGCCTTGTCGATCGCCGCGTCGAGATCGGGACCGCGCGTGTAATAGGTGACCCACCAGGGCGGCTCGTCGCTCGCGACGCCGGCGTGCGGCCGACCTCGCGAGTTGGCAGCAGCCGCATTCGTCAGGGGCGTCCGCTTGGGGTCGAACTGCCATCCGAGCACCTCGCCGTAGAAGCTGTGCAGCTTGTCAGCATGCTGCCCCACGGCCTCGAACCAGACAATCGGGCATGCCATCTCGGTCTCCTCGAAATTTCTCGATGGATATCGGGTGTTTGGGGGGAGGAGGAGGATTCCCGGGGAAGCGACAGAGTACGCCCCAGTCGTGACAGCCTTGTGTCAGCAGGCGGGCACGTTCGGACACTTACTGACCCGCGTTGGCAGCAGATGGACCGCCGCGAGAGCGGCGCACGGCTCGGACCTCGCGGCTCAACCGGGTGGCAGCAGGATGCGCAGCTTTCGCGCGACCTTCGCGGCTAGTCGGCGCGGCGGCCCCATGCGGCGAAGCCGCTGCTCCACGGCGCGAGCGGCGTCGCGCACCACGCGCGGTCGAGCCACGCGAGCAGACGCAGCGGCAGCCCGGGCCCGCGCCGAATCACGTAACAAGCCGGGATCAGCGTGAGGTCGACGTGGCGCAGCGCGACGTCGCGCAGGCCCGCCTCGCGGAGCTGGCCCGCGAGCTCGCGAGGATCGAGCTCGCGCTCGTCGGGGGAGTGGTACTTGTCGTAGCCGCGACCGAGCACGACCCGGCCCACTGCGCGCAGCACGCCGTTCACATTCGGATCCTGCGAGAAGAAGAGCCCGTTCGGCGTCAGGTGATCGCGGCAAGCGCGCAGGAACGCCGGCAGCTCCGGCGCCGAGACGTGATGCAGAAACGCGAGACACACGATCGTGTCGAACTTCTCCGTCCACGCGAGATCGCGGAACGACATGCAGCGGAACTCGAGGTTACGCAGACCGCTCGCGGCCCGAGCCCGCTCCGCCACCGCGATCGCTTCGGGCGAGAGATCGACCGCGAGCACCGCATCGGCGTGCGGCGCGAGCAGCAGCTCGAACGCGCCGTCGCCGCAGCCGATCGACAGCACGCGGCCGAGCCCGCGCGCGCCGGCCGCCTCGCGCAGCACGCGCAGATCGCGCTCCATTCGCAGCCGCCAGCCCACCGGGTGGTAGCGCTGCTCGGCGTAATAACGCGCAAAGAACGCGCGCTCGTCCGCCTCACTGCGCGCGCGTTCGCTCGGCTCGATCTGCGTCATCTGCACTCCCGTTGCGCATCGTCGTCGATCGCGCCCTGCCGTCTGTGGCCTTCGCATGCATAATGGCGACGTGAATGCTGCGGGCCCCCAAGTCTCGTTCGTGCTGCCTTGCCTGAACGAGGCGAAGACGATCGAGGCTTGCATCCGCGAGATCCAGGCCTGCATCGCCGAGCACCGGCTCGACGCCGAGATCATCGTCGCAGACAACGGCTCGAGCGACGGCTCGGATCGGCTCGCCGCGGCGGCGGGCGCGCGCGTCGTCCACGTGCCCGTGCGCGGGTACGGCAGCGCGCTGATGGCGGGCTTCGAGGCCGCGCGCGGCCGCTTCCTCGTGATGGGCGACGCCGACCTCTCGTACGACTTTCGCGAGGCGCCGCGGCTGCTCGACCAGCTGCGCGCCGGCGCGGACCTCGCGATGGGCTCGCGCTTCGCGGGCCGCATCGAGCCCGGCGCGATGCCGTTCCTGCACCGCTACCTCGGCAACCCCGTGCTCTCGTTTCTCGGCCGCCGCATCTTTCGGGTCCCGGTCTCGGACTTCCACTGCGGCCTGCGCGCGCTCACGCGCGACGCTTATCAGGCGATGCGGCTGCGCACGACCGGGATGGAGTTCGCCAGCGAGATCGTCGTGAAGGCCGGCGTGCGCAAGCTGCGCATCGCCGAGGCGCCGGTCACGCTGCGCCCAGATGGCCGCGGGCGGCCGTCGCACCTGCAGACGTGGAGCGACGGCTGGCGACACCTGCGCTTCCTGCTGACGCTCTCGCCGCGCTGGACGCTGATGGCGCCCGGCGCGCTGCTCGCGGCGATCGGCATCGTGCTGATGGCGCTCGGGCAGCTCGGCATCGCCGACGGCGGCGTGTTCGCGCGCGCGGTGAATCGCATGCTGATCGGGAGCCTGCTGATCACGGTCGGCTACGGCACGATCACGACGGCGTTCGCGATGCGCATCTTCGCGCTCGTCGAGGAGCTCGGGCCGCCGGCGCCGCGCCTCGAGCGTTCGTTCTCGTTTCTCACGCTCGAGCGCGGCCTCGCACTCGGCGCGCTGTGCGCGCTCGGCGGCATCGGGTTGATCGTCGGCCAAGTCTGGAGCTCCGGGCGCGCCGGTTGGTCCGACAGCGCGGCTCTGCTGAAGCCGACCGTGCTCGGCGCGACGCTCGTCGCGGTCGGCGTGCAGACGTTCCTCGCGTCGTTCGTCTACAGCATGCTGGGAATTCGCCGCCGCGACGGGGGTGGCAAGGCCGACTAGGCGCTCGGCGCGCTATGCGCTGCGCGCGCCTCGCGAAGGGCCGCGCGCAGCCGCAGCGCGAGCCACGCGAATCCCACGGCCCACAGCCCGAACAGCGCGGCTGCGAGCGCCGGCTGGCCGGGCTGGCCCGGCCAGCCGAGCGCGGTGCGCGCGAGCCAGAGATCCCAATACGCCGGATCGAGCGCGTGGCGCGCAGCCTCGAACAGCGGCGCCGCGCGCCAGTCGAACACGAAATCGAACGGCGCCCCCCATTTCCCGGCGATTACGAGCCCGCCCCAGTTCACGCCGACGCTCAGCAGCTCGACGCCGGCGCCGAGCGCCGCGAGCGCCGCGAAGCTCGCGCGCGCGAGCAGGCCGCGCGTGCGCTCGAGCCACGGTCCGAGCGGCAGTAACAAGAACACGGTGGCGGTGAACAGGTAGCGCGGGCCCGGACACGAGAAGAGCCCGGTCCAGAGCTCGTAGGTGGAGTAGAAGGCGAGCGTCGTCAGGAACAGCGCGAGCACCGCGATCGCCTCGGCGCGATGTCGCCGCCAAAACGGAGCGAATGCAAACGGCGCGAGCAGCAGCGGCGGCGAATACACGAACACGCTCATCCCGGGGCTCAGCAGGAAGCCGTAGAGCGCCGCGCGCGGGTCCGCGCCGAGCGTGCTGCGCTCCTCGAGCTGCGGAGAGTCCAGCCAGCTGCCCCATTTGAGCCAGTTCATCGCGACGTAGAACCCGAACGACACCGCGACCGGGAGCGCGGCGCTGCCGAGCGCGCGCGCGAGCCGCGCGGGATCGCGCTCGGCGCGCGCGCGCTCCGCGAGCGCGAACAGCAGATAGCCCGCGAGCGCGACGCCGTTCAGCGCAGCGGCGGCGCGCACGTTGAACAGCGCGGCCGCGCAGCACGCACCGAGCAGCACGTCGCGGGCGGCGCCCGAGCCGCGGTAGCGGTGCCAGAAGAAGAACGCCGCGAGCGCGAGCAGCGCCTCCGCGCCGTGCTGCAGGAACAGCGTGCCGAGCAGCAACGCATGCGTGCAGAACGCGAGCGCGAGGCTCGCGAGCAGCGCCGCCGAGACGCTCGCGCCGAGACGGCGCTCGAACAGGAAGAAGACGCCCGCGAGCGCGCCGGCGACGAGCGCCGGATAGAAGAGCACCGAGAACGCGCCCGCGCCGACAGGCGGCTCGCCCTGCCAGCTCGACCTCCCGACCGGCCCGGCCAGCGTTCGCTGCGCGCGCTCGCCGAGTCCTCGCGTGAGCGCCTTCCCGAGCGAGTAGAGCGGCGCTGCGATCAGCGCCTGCCCAACGACGTACTGGCTGTAGCTGCGCGCGTCGCGGCCGCGGAACGCCATGTGCACGCGCGCCGGCACCGCGAGCGAGAGCTCCTCCGCGAGCGACTTCGTCTGGAAGAACATGCCGAGCTCGTCCGTCGACATGAAGTGGCCGCGGTGGAGGAGTGAGAGCGCCAGCGCGACGACGCACGCGAGGCGCCACGCGATCCGCCGATCGTGCGCCGCGGCGGACCGCATCTCGGCGCCGTTACCGCTTTCCACCCGCGCCGAGGTACTCGCCCGAGGTGACGCCCATCGAGACGTAGATGCTGGTGAGCGCTTCCATCCCGACTTGCGCCGGCGTCACCCACGCCTCGGGCACGTAGATCAGCGCGCCGCCGATCGGCACCGGCGCGGTCGGTATCAGCACCGGGCGAAAACGCTGGCCGCCGATCTCGACCGATTGCGGCGACGAGAGCAGCCCTAATACCGTCGCGCCGCCGGCGCCGCCGAACTGGCACCAGACCGGGCTCATCGAGCGCAGGCCGTCGCCATCGCGGCGCGAGAGCATCGCGACGAAGCGGTCGATCGTGTCGTAGACGTTGCGCACGATCGGGATGCGCTGCATGAACGCCTCGACGACCGCCTCGAAGCCGCGCTGCAGTCCCCGTTCCGCGAGCAGGCCGAGCGCAAGGATCGCCGCGACGACGAGCGCGAGCCCGATCGCGTAGCCCGCGAGCTCGGAGCCGGCGACGCGGACGCCGAGCATGCCGAGCACGCGGCCGAGCGCGCTGCCGGGGCCGAGCCACGAGACCACGAAGCGCACCGTGAATGTGAGGATCACGAGCGTCGCGACGAGCGGAAGGGCAGCGACCATGCCCGCGACGAACGTGCGCGCGAGGCGCCTCAGGCGAAACGGCATCGGCCGATTAGAGCGCGCTCGGACCGCTCTCGCGAGCCCCAGCGAAGTACGCGCAGGGTCGGGCCGCCCGCTGCGCGTCCAGCGAGCGACGCAGCGCCATTCCGGCGCCGTCCTACGTGCTGCACGATCGAGGCACCATCCTCTACGTGCTGCCAATTCGGCGCCACGCGTGTGCTGCGCGGCGCGCGGCAGGGACGAACGCGGCGGAGGCGAAATGAACGGCGCGGCGAACCCGATCGGCCTGCTGATCGCGCTGGCAGTGCTCTCCGCACTGTTCGCGCTCGTCGAGTGGCGCTTCCGGAGCGTGGACGCGCCGCCGTTCTACGCGCGCCGCGATTTCCGCACCGACCTCGCGTACTGGTTCTTCACGCCGCTCGTCTCGCGCGCGTTCACACGCGTCGCCGTCGGGCTCGCGGTTGCGGCGCTCGTGTGGGCGGCCGGCGGCTCGCTCGCGGAGCTGCGCGCCGGCGTCGCGGCCGGGCGACCGATCGCGCTCGGCTGGGAGCTCGGGCGTGCGAAGCTCGCCGCGCTGCCGTTCGCCGCGCAGCTGCTGTTAGGGCTCGCGTTGGCGGATCTGATCTCCTACTGGATGCACCGCGCGTTCCACGCGCGCCCGCTCTGGGGCCTGCACGCGGTGCACCACTCGTCGCCGCGCCTCGATTGGCTCTCGTCCGTGCGGCTCCATCCGCTGAACCAGGCGGCGATGAGCGTCGCGCAGTCGCTGCCGCTGCTGTTCGTCGGCTTCGATCCCCGTGTGTTCGCGGTCGTCGCGCCAGCGCTCACGCTCTACGCGATCGTGCTGCACGCGAACGTCGGCTGGGATCTCGGCCCGCTTCGCCGCGTGGTCGCATCGCCGCGCTTCCACCGCTGGCACCACGCGTCGCAAGCCGAGGGCCGCGACAAGAACTTCGCCGGGCTGCTGCCGCTGTGGGACCTCTTGTTCGGCACCTACCACATGCCGGCGGATCGCGCGCCGCGCGCATTCGGCGCCGGCGACGAGCCGGTGCCGGCAGGAATCTGGCGGCAGCTCGCGTACCCGTTCCGAAAGCCGCGCGCCGGCGAGCCGCTCGCGCACGAGCGCGTCTGATTCCGCCGAACGCCCATGCCTAGCTCGTCCGCTCGCGGCTACGGTCGGCGCGCGCGACCCGAACCCGAGGAGCTCCATGCCGGTCTCGATGCACTCCGTCAGCGTCCCGATCTTCGAGCAGATGCTGAACAACATGCTCGCTTGGCTCGACAAGGCCGAGGCGCACGCCAAGGCGAAGAAGTTCGACCCCAACAACTTCGTCGGCGTCCGCCTCACGCCCGACATGCTGCCGTTCGCGCGCCAGATTCAAATCGCCAGCGACGCGGCGAAGGGCTGTCTCT
>DASTOI010000888.1:0-8068 GCA_035762585.1 Myxococcota bacterium | reverse complement strand
GGGACGCAGCGCGCGTTGCTGCCCGCGCGCATTCCGAGGCTCGAAGCGAGCGATCTCGCGGTTGCGGGCTGGTTCGTCAGCGAATGCGACGACGCCGGCCGCGAGCGCGTGCTCGCCGCGCTCGAGCGCGGCGTCGACGTGGGTGCGCGCGTGGTCGTGCTCGAGCCGCTCGCGGGTCGCATCGTCCCATGGTGGGACGACGCGGCCGCGCGCTTCGCCGCACGCCAGGTCGCGAGCGGATCCGTGCGCTGGCGGATGCAGCGGCCGGAATGGATCGCGCGGATGGACAAGGCGGCCGGCCTCGACCACCGCGAGCTCGGCGCCCGCATCGCCGTGGGGCCGCTCGGCAGATGAGCCAATGGGGTCAGACCTCATTGGCTCACCTGCGCGGGCTTACTCCTGGGCGCTCGCCGTGTGCGCGGCGCCGTCGCCGACGACGGCGACCGAACGCGCGAACAGGTGCGAGTTCGACTTCGTGTAGGTGACCTCGACTCGCTCGCCGCGCTTCAGCTCGGCGAGAGTCACCGGCGCACCGCCGCTCGTCAGCTGCGCGCCGCGCGCGAGGAAGAACTTGCGCTTGCGCGCCGGCTCGCCTCCTTTGACGACGATCGCCTTCGCGGAGCGCTCGACGCTCGTGATCTCGCCGCTGAACGCGAGCGGCTCTTCCGCACGCGCGACCGGCGCCTCCAACACCAGGAATGCCCCGAGCAAGAACGCAGCAATGGCCCAACGCATCGATCACTTCTCCGGGGCGCGCGAACCAGGACGAACGTGGCAGATGGAACCCGACACGGACAGGGCGCCGATGCCGTCCCTCGATTTTGCGATTCCAGCGAAATGAGATGTCGTACCGGCATCGGCCCGAGCGTCCTCGGGTCGAGGGCAACCCCGCCCCCGAGGAGGAACCATGAGGCTCTATGGCGCAACGCCGTCCCCGTTCTTTCGCAAGGTCCGCGTCGTGCTCGAGGAGAAGGGCATTCCGTACGAGATCGAGCGGCTCGCCCCGGTGCCGAAGACGCCCGAGCTGCTCGCGCTTCACCCGATGGGGAAGATTCCGATCCTGCGCGACGGCGCGGTCGTCGTCCCCGACTCGTCCGTGATCTGCGCGTATCTCGAGAAGAAGGTCCCGTCGCCGCAGCTCTATCCCGACGATCCCGCCGAGTTCGCGCGCGCGCTCTTCCTCGAGGAGTACGCCGACACGAAGCTCGGCGAGGTGATGGGCGGGATCTTCTTCGAGCGCTTCGTGAAGCCCAACATTCTCCAGCAGCCCACCGACGAGGCGCGCGTGAAGGAGAAGCTCGAGAACGAGCTGCCGGGCGTGATGGACTACCTCGAGACGCAGGTTCCGTCCGACGGCGACAGCGTGCTCGCGCGCTTCGGCATCGCCGACGCGGCGCTCGGCGCGCATCTCGGCAACCTCACGTTCGCCGGCCTCGAGATCGACGCGCGCCGCTGGCCGCGCACCGCGCGCTACTACCACGCGCTGCTCGCGCGTCCTTCGTTCAAGACCGCGACGGCGATGTGAACGGCAGAGCGGAGACTTCCATGCAGTACGCACTCCTGTTCTATGTCCAACCCGACAACCTGGTCGAGACGCTGCCGGCGGCGGACCGCGACGCGTGGCTCGCGCAGATGCGCGCGTGGCACGGCGAGGTGGTGAAGGCCGGCGTCTTCAGGACGGGGCTGCGGCTGGCCGGCGCCGAAGCCGCCGCGTCGCTCCGCCGCCAGGGCAGCAAGGTGCTCGTGACCGACGGCCCATTCGCAGAGACGAAGGAGATCTTGACCGGGCTCGTGGTGATCGAGTGCGTGTCGCTCGAGGAGGCGCACGCGTGGGCGAAGCGCTGCCCGATCCTGCTGCGCGGCACCGTCGAGGTGAGGCCGGAGTTCACCGCCTCGGCCTGAAAAAAGCGAAGCGGGGACGTTCCTCCTTTTCCGCTGCATCAGCCGGCGCAACAAGGAGGAACGTCCCCGCTTTCTCCTTTTTCTACGCTCGCGCGATGCCCGAGCTGCCCGACATCACGGTGTATCTAGAGGCGATCGAGCGCCGCGCGCTCGGGCAGGCGCTCGAAGGCGTCCGCGTCCAGAGCATCTCGCTGCTGCGCTCGGTCGATCCGCCGCTCGCCGAGTTCGCCGGCCGGCGGCTGGTCGGCACGCGGCGGCTCGGCAAACGCGTCGTGCTCGGCTTCGACGGCGAGCGCTTCCTCGTGATCCACCTGATGATTGCGGGCCGACTGCGCTGGCGAGCGCTCGGCGCGAAGCTGCAGCGCCGCTACGCGCACGCGGGCTTCGATTTCGAGAACGGCACGCTGCTGCTGACCGAGGCCGGCACGCAGAAGCGCGCGACGCTGCATGCCGTTCGCGGCGAGGCGGCGCTCGCCGCACACGATCCGGGCGGCCTCGACGTGCTCGCGTGCGGCGCGGAGGAGTTCGCGGCCGCGCTGACGGCCGAGCGCCACACGCTGAAGCGCTCGCTCACCGATCCCCATCTCTTTTCCGGAATCGGCAACGCGTACTCGGACGAGATCCTCCACGCGGCGCGGCTCTCGCCGGTGCAGATGACGACGAGCCTTTCCCCCGACGAGCTCGCGCGCCTGTTCTCCGCGACGCGAGAGACGCTTCGGCTCTGGACCGAGCGCCTGCGCGCGCAGACCGGCGACGCCTTCCCGGAAGAGGTCACCGCATTCCGCCCCGAGATGGCGGTGCACGGAAAGTTCCGCGAGCCCTGCCCCGTGTGCGGCGCGCCGGTGCAGCGCATCCTCTACGCGGAGAACGAGACCAATTACTGCGCGCGCTGCCAAACCGGCGGACGCGTGCTCGCCGATCGCGGGCTCTCGCAGCTGTTGAAGAAGGACTGGCCGCGCACGCTCGAAGAGATGGAGGCGCGCCGGCCGAGCATGCGCGCGGCACGTGAGGAATCGAAGCCCTGAACGGCGCCTCCCTCAGCCGCGAGCGCCGCGCTGCTGGGCAACTTGCTCCAGCACCTCGCGCCGGCCGCGGAACGGGTCCTCCGCGCGCGGCCAGTGCACGACCAGATCGGTGAAGCCCATCTCGCGATAGCGGCCCTCGACCTCGCGAAAGGACTCGACCGACTCGAGCGGCCGCACGGCGTGCCCGACGAGAACGAGGCGGCGCACGTCCGCGGGATGCCTCCCGGCGCTCGCGCACAGCGCATCGAGCTCGCGCACCTGCGCGGCGCTCGTCGGTCGCGAGTCGACCGCGACCCACGCTTGTCCGAGCTCCGCTGCGAGGCGCAGCGCGCGCGGACCCGACGCAGCGATCGCGAACGGGAGACGAGGCCGAGCGACGCATCCGGGGATCGAGCGGGCTTCGTCGGCCGCGTAATGAATGCCGCGCTGAGTCGTGGCCGGCGCAGAGAGGATGCGATCGAGCATACGAACGAACTCTTCGAAGCGATCCGCTCGCTCTCGCCGGCTCCACGCCGTTTGACCCAGCGCGGTCGCGTCGAAGCCTTCGCCTCCCGAACCGAGCCCCGCGACGAAGCGCCCGCCGCTGAGGTCGTCGAGCGTCATCAGCTCCTTCGCAAACGGAACGGGATGCCGGAAGTTCGGCGACGCGACGAGCGTGCCGAGCTGGATGCGCGACGTCACGCCGGCCGCAGCAGCGAGCAGCGGAACCGCCGCGAACCAGCTCCTCTCCTTGTGCCCGCGCCAGGTGAGGTGGTCGTAGGTCCACGCGTGGTCGAGACCCATTCGCTCCGCGGCGATCCAACGCTCGCTGAGCGAGGCCCAACGCTCCTCGGGGAGGATCAGGACGCCGAGGCGCACGCGGACTCAGGTCGCAGGGGTGAGCAGCGTCCGGAGATCGGCCAGCACGAGGCGCGTATCGAGAAAGCCCGTCGAGTAGATCTGCCGGACCGCGCCGTTCGCGTCGACGACGAACACCTTGAGCACGTGGCGCAGCGCGTCGGGCGCGTTCGCCTCGCCGGGGATCCACACCGCGTCCTGCCCGAAGTCTGCGAGCACCGGCCGCAGCGCCGACTCGTTCGCGGCGGTGAGAAAACGCCAGCGCCCTTTCGGCGCGAGCTTCTCGCGCAGCGCGCGCATCTGCTGCGGCGTGTCGCGCTGCGGGTCGAAGCTCACGGTGACGAGCTCGACGCGACGCGCCAGCGCGGGGTCCTTCGCGAGCTCGCCATCGAGACGATGCAGCATCGCGGTCGAGAGCGGACACGCCTCGCCGCATTGCAGGTAGACGAACGAGATCAGCGCGAGCTCCCCGTCCTTCAGCGCGATCAGCGGCTCCGCGGCGCCGCTCGTCCCCAACAACTGGTGCTGGCCGACGCGGTCGATTGCGGGCAGCTGGTAGCTGCCGGCCGCGGGCGCCTCGAAGCGCGGGGGCGGCGCGGGAGGGAGGCTGTGCGCTGCGTGATCGTCCGCGGCCGCGGCCCGCCCGAGCGCGAATGCGTAGGCGAGCAGAGCGGCGCCCGCGTTTCTCCCGAGTCGAGTCGCCCGCTTCACGCCCGTTCTCTCCCTGATTACTTCGCCGCGACGTCGTCCGCGCCCGTCGGGATCCCCCAGAAGCCGAGCTGCCCGAAGTGCATGTGGTGCGGGCGGCCGAGCTTCTCGGCGGTGAAGTCGATCGCGAACGTGGGCGTCAGCTTCGCACCGTCCCAGGTGAACGCCTTCAGGAACTGCTCGTCGGGATGGCCGGTGCCGTCCCAGTTCGCGAGCAGCGAGCTCGTGAAGTAGAGGCGTTTCCCGTCCCAGCTCTGGCTCACCATGTTCACCTGCGAGCCGATCTTGTGCTCGTAGATCTGCTTCGCGGCGCGCGGGTTGCTGACGTCGAACACGCGCACGGTGCCGTCGTTGAACGTGTCGACGAACAGGGTCTTGTCGTCGCGCGAGAGGCTGATGTCGACGGGCAACGGAAGCGTCTTCGGGTCGCCGATCGTCCCGATCTCGACCGCCTCGAAGCTGCCGTCGCTCTTCCGGAATACGCCCCACAAGAGCGAGGTCAGCGCGGTGCTCGTGAAGGCATATTCGTGCTCGGGCTCGAGCGCCCAGCGGATTTCGAGCGGCGCGCCCGGCACTGCGAGCGTCTGCAGCGGCCTGCGCGCGTGGAAGTCCCACACCACCATCGTGTTGCCGAACTTCTTCATCGCCTCGGCGTCGCCCATCAGCTCGGGCAGCTTGCGCATGTAGTTCGCGTGGCCGGTGAACGACGACGAGAGCATCCGGTTCAGGTGCGCGTTGATGCGCAGGTCGTAGCCGTACTCGGCGCCCGGCGGCATCGGCACCGTGCGCACGAGCGTGCCGTCGTTGTTGTACTCGGCATAGCCGGTATGGCCGCTCTTGTCGGAGGCGTTCGACAGGCCGGTGATCAGCATGCGCCCTGGGATCGGATAGAAGGTGTGCGGTCCGACCCAGCCCGTCTTCGCGGGGAAATCTTTGATCGTGCGCACCAGCTTCGGCTTCGCGGGATCGCTGGCGACGTCGAACACGAAGATCACGCTGGTGTCGAGTCCGCCGGCCCAGAGGTAGCGGCGATCGTCGGTGAAGCCGGCGTGGTGCGCCTCGTTGCGGCCGGGCACGGAGAGCGAGTGCACGACCTCTCCGTAATCACTCCGCGCCGGGTTCGCGCCGACCGTCACGAGCTTGTCGGAGCCGTCCCCGAGCCCCTCGACGCCGAGCGTCCAGACGTAGATGAAGTCTTCCTGGCCGACGAGCTTCGGGAGATAGGGCGACTGGCAAGTCTCGTCGGCGCTCGCGGAATGCGCGACTCCGAGCGCGAGAGCGATGAGCAAGAGAGCGCGCTGCACGCTGGCCATGGGTCCCTCCTGGCGAACCGAGTCACGCTACCACGCGAGACGCGCGCTCGGCGCTGATCCGCGCGCCTCTTCCAGCGAGCGGCGCGAGCAGCGCCGACGCCTTCGACTCCGCCTCGGCCCACTCCGCGCGCGCGTCGCTGTCGGCGACGATGCCGCCGCCGGTGTGGACCGCGAGCCGGCCGCCGGCCAGGAACGCGGTGCGGATCACGACGGCGAGATCGCAGCCGCCGCGCGCGTCGAGGTAGCCGAGCGCGCCCGCATACAGGCCGCGGCGCGCACGCTCGAGCTCGGCGAGCAGCCGCATCGCCGCGATCTTCGGCGCACCCGTCATCGAGCCGGGCGGAAACGCGGCGCGCACCGCGTCGAGCGCATCGCGGCCGCGCGCGAGCCGCCCGCGTACGGTCGAGACGAGCTGGTGCACGGCGGCGTAGGACTCGACCGCGAACAGCTCAGGCACGTGTACGCTGCCGAGCTCGCTGACGCGGCCGAGATCGTTCCGTGCGAGATCGACGATCATCAGGTTCTCGGCGCGGTCCTTCTCCGAGGCGCGCAGCCGCGCGGCCTGCGCGCGATCGGCTCTCGGCTCCGCGCAGCGCGGGCGCGTGCCCTTGATCGGGCGCGTCTCGAGCTCGCCGTTCGCATCGCAGCGCAGGAAGCACTCGGGCGAGCTGCACGCGATCGCGCCCTCGGGCAGCGCGAGGAACGCGCCGAACGGCGCCGGGTTCGCGGCACGCAGCGCGCCGTAATAGGCGAACGCGTCGCCGGCGAAATCGGCCTCGATGCGATGCGTGAGGCATGCCTGATACAGATCGCCCGCCGCGATCCGCGCGAGGATCTCGTCGACCGCCTTCGCGTGCGCGCTCGCATCGAAGCCGCGGCGTAGGTCGGGCGGCTCGCCTGCGACCGCGCGCGGCGCGCGCCACGCGGCGAACGGCGCGCTGGCGGCGAGCTCGCGTGCCGCGGCGCGCGCGGCCCGCGCGGCGGCGCACGCGTTCTCGCCGCCGCACAGCGCGACCGCGAACGCGCGCCCGTCCTGATGATCGAGCGCATAGAGACGATCGACGCCGAGCGCGAGCGCGTCCGGGAACGGAAGCGCCGCCGCATCGCGCGCTTCCGGAACGCGCAGCACGCGGGCGCCGAGCTCGTAGCCGAGTGCGGCGACGAGCCCGCCGACAAACGGAAGCGGCGGCGCCGCGGCATCCGCGCTCACGGGCGCCGCGCCGCGCGGCGGAAGCAGACCGCGCAGCGCAGCGAACACGTCGCGCGCGCCGCGCGCTGCTCCGAGCGGCCACGGCGCGCGCGCGGTCTCGAGCTCGATCCGTTCGCCGCGGATGCGGAGCGCGCAGAACGGCTCGGCGCCCGCGAACGAGAATCGACCGAGCGGCGCGCGCGCGAGCGCGCTGTCGAGCCACCAGAAGCCTGGGCGCGCGGCGAGCCCCGCGACGAGCGCGAGCCAGTCGACGGACGCCGGCAGCGGCAGCGCGCTGAACGCGAACGCGGGGGACATGCGGCCGCGCAAGCTAGGAGGCCGCGCGAGCGTGCGCGAACCCCGTGTTCGTCGAGGTAAACCCCGATGAACGCCGCGCGTCGCCTACGTTCCGCGGTCATGCGACACGTTTGCGTCTTCCACGCGGGCTGCCCCGATGGCTTCGGCGCCGCGTGGGCCGCGTGGCTGCGCTGGGGCGACGCAGGCGTCTACGTGCCGCGTGGTCACGAGGATCCGCTGCGGCCGCAGGAGTACGAAGGCGCGTTCGTGCTGTTCGCGGACATCGCGCCGCCGGCGCGCAGCTACCGGCCGCTCGCCGAGCGCGCAGCGCGGCTCGTCGTGCTCGACCATCACGTCTCGGCGCAGCGCCAGTTCGACGCGGATCCGTTTCTCGCGCGCGAGCTCGCCGAGGGCGGGCACGAGGTCCGCTTCGACCTCTCGCGTTCCGGTGCGACCCTCGCCTTCCAGGCGCTGCATCCCGGCGAGCCGCTTCCCGAGCTGCTCGCGTTCGTCGAGGACCAGGATCTCTGGCGCTGGGCGCTGCCGCGCAGCCACGAAGTCAACGCGGCGCTCGCGTCGTACGCCCGCGATTTCGCGACCTGGAGCAAGCTCGCCGCGACGCCGATCGACGCGCTCGCCGAGCAGGGCGCTCCGATCGTGCGCGCGCAGCGCATGGAAGTCGAGCGCGCGCTCGCGAACGCGCAGCCGATCGCGCTCGGGCGCCTGCGCATCGAGGCGGTGAACGCGCGCACGCTGCGCGCCGAGCTCGGGCACGCGCTCGCTTCGCGCGCGCGCTA
>DASTOI010000887.1:0-2863 GCA_035762585.1 Myxococcota bacterium | reverse complement strand
TTCATCGAGGCGTGCGCGATCGGTGCTACCCACGCGGGCGTTGCATCACGTGAGGAAGAGTCGATGGCCGAGATCGCATGTGAATCCCGCGACGCGTTGCGTGAGCTGATTGCGTTGTTGCAGCAGGTGGATCAGCGGTTTCTGTCGTCCGAGTGGAACCTGATGAGTACGGCCGACGTTGCGGAGGCGACGCGGGCGGTGATGCATGTGATGCAGGGCGGGCTGGCGCTGCAGTTCGAGCGGGCGCCGGAGCGTCCGGCGTTTCGGCGGATCGTGACGCCGACGCGGAAGTTCACCGGCGACAATGCGGATGCGATTTATTACGACGCGCCGATCTCGGCGAAGTACGTGTACCGCGTGCGTGGGAAGATGGCCGGCGCCGTTTACGTCTCGATCACGATCGAGGCCGGTGTGGAAGACGGCGGGCTGCGCGGGCGCACCGCGGGCGTGATCAACGACACGCAGCTCGACATCGCCGCAGACGGGTCGTTCGAGATCGCGCTCGGCGGCCCCGAGCGCGCGCGCAACTGGCTGCCGCTGCCCGACGACGCGTACGCGCTCACGACGCGGCACTACTTCGAGGAGAAGCACTGCGTCGCGGCGGATCCGACGCGCTTCATCCCGCTCACGATCGAGGTCGTGGGCGGATCGCCGGCGCCGGCCGCGCCGAGCGACGCGTCGGTCGCGGCGGGCATTCGCCGCGTGCTCGGCTTCGTGCGCGATCGCACGATCGGAATGCCGCCGATGGCGAACCGCGAGCAGCCGGCGTTCGTGTCGAAGGTCCCCAATCAGTTCCCGAAGCCCGCGAAGCCCGGCGCGATGGGACTCGCCGCGTTCGACGCCGCGTACTCGATGGCGCCCTACCTGATCGCCCCCGATCAGGCGCTCGTGATTACGGCGCGCTGGCCGAAGTGCCGCGCCGCGAACGTCGACCTCTGGACACGACACCAGATGACGTACGACTACGCGAATCGTCAGGTCTCTCTGAACCGCGCGCAGACCCAGTACGAGGCGGACGGCAGCTTCCGCGTCGTGATCGCGCACCGCGATCCCGGCCTCCCGAACTGGCTCGACAGCGAGGGCCGCCCGTTCGGCGTCGTGTTCTGGCGCTACATGCTGCCCGAGGGCGAGATCGAGACGCCGCAGGCGAGCGTCGTGAAGCTTGGCGACATCGCGCGTTGAACGCGGAGTCGCCGCGATCGCAGGAGGAGAAGATCGTGCCCAGCGCCGATGCGAAGCCGATGCGCATCAAGCTCTCCCTCTCGCGTCGAGAGCAGCTGGTCTTCCTGACGCGAGGCTTCTTCGCGGAGGAGCTCGACCGGGAGATCAGCGATTATCAGGCCGAACGTGTGATCGACTTCTTCATTCGCCGGCTCGGGGCGCCGGTCTACAACCAGGCGATCCAGGACGCGCGGAGCGCGTTGCAGGTACGGCTCGACGACCTCGAGGGCGAGTTCTACGAGCCCGAGGACACCTGAGCCCTCGCGTCTCTCGGCGCGGGTGCGCACCGTACTTCAGCGTCCTTCAGCTTCGTTCAGCGCACGCCTCGCACCACGAACTGCGGCAGCACCGCGAGGAAGTCGCCGCTCGCGACCGCGCCCTCGACGCGTGCGCGGAGCTCTGCGCAACGCGCTTCGGAGAGCGTCCCGAACTTGCGCGCGTAGCCGAGCATGTTCTCGACGACCGGGCGCAAGAAGCCCTTCTCGTCGGCGGACGCGACCACCTCGACCCGCACGTCGCGAAAGCCTGCGCGGCGGAATGCGGCGCGCAGCTTGCGGCCGATGAACGGCTCGCGGAACGCGGGCGCCGCGGCGGCGAACAGCTCGCGCACTTCGTCGGGCGTCAAAGGCTCGATCAGCACGAACGCCCAGTCCGAGTCCAGCGCGGTGAGCATTCCGCCGGGCTTCAGCACGCGATGGAGCTCACGCAGCGTCGCGTCCACGTCGGGGACGTACTCGAGGACGTTCTTCGCGAGCGCGCGGTCGCAGAGCGAATCCGCAACCGGAAAGCGCTCGGCTGTCAGGTGTTGCACCTCGACGCGCTTCTCGACGCCCGCCTCCGTCGCGACTGCACGTGCACGCGTCACGAACTCGGCGTTCACGTCGAGTGCGTGCACGCGGCCGTTCGGCCCGACGATTCGCGCGATCTGCGCCGCGACGTAGCCCGGCCCGCAGCCGAGATCGAGCGCGACCTGCCCCGGCGCGAGCTCCAGCGGCGCGAGCAGCTTCTCCGCGCGGCGGTCGTCGAGGCGAAACATCTCGTCGTAGCATGCGAAGCGCTCGGGCTCGATCGCAAGCCAGTGATCGCGGTAGTAGCTGTCGAGCGATGTCATGCGGAGATGAAGCGTCAGATCCGTGCGTCTCGCCACCGCGCGCGGCGAGCCCACGAACGTGACGCAATACAGAAACGTGACGCGGCTACACCGCGATGCCGCAGCCGCTCCGCCTTGGCGCTCCGCTCCCCTTCTGCTCGCGCTCCCGCGCGTCGGGAGCGCGAGCTCACTCTCTCACGAAGGCAGTGGGCCGGTCAGCGACGCCCGCTGCGAGATCTCGATCCAGTTCCCATCCGGATCCCGCACGAACGAGAAGCGCGCCGTCTTCCCGAGCGTGATCGGGCGCGCGCCCTCCGCGCCGCCGCGCGCGAGGATGCCCGCGTGCTCGCCGTCGCAGTCGAACACCTGGATCGTCGTGTAGCGGTAGCCGAGCCCGTCGCGCGCGACGGCTCCGCGCGCACTCGCGTCTTCCCGAACGACGAAGAGTGAGGTCCCGCAGCGAAACGCGCCCGGCGCGGTCTCTTCGAGCCCGAGCGCGCCCGTGTAGAAGCGCCGATGCGCCTCGAGATCGCGCGCCGCCACCACGACACC
>DASTOI010000886.1:0-4151 GCA_035762585.1 Myxococcota bacterium | reverse complement strand
GATCGCATCCCGCTGCCGTCGCGGATCATCCTCGTCGCCGACACGGTCGAGGCGATGACGAGCGATCGCCCGTATCGCAAGGCGATGCCGCTCGACGCGGTGCTCGCCGAGGTGCGCCGCTTCACCGGCACGCAGTTCGATCCCAACTGCGCGAGCGCGATGCTGCGCCTGCTCGAGCGCCATGGCGAGGCGTTCCTCAGCAAAGAGCAGCGCTTCGACATTCACGCGTTCCTGGAGGTGTGAGCGCGTGAAGAGTGCGCTGCTCTCGCGCGAGCTCGCCGCGCTGGGTCTCGATCTCGGAGGCACGCTGCGCGAGGAGCCGCGCTTTCTCACCGACGCGTCGTTCATCGGCGCGCTGCACATGGAGCTGCGCGAGCGATTAGGGCCGGGCGACGCGCGCGCGGCGCTTCTGCAGCTCGGCTTCCTGCACGGGCTGCGCGACGCGCTCGAGCTGATCACACGCGGGCTGCGCCTCAACTCGCGCGCGGCCGGCGGCGCGCGCCCGCGCCTCTCGCTCGCGCTCGACGGCGCGCAGCGCGAACGCGGCGAGCCGCTGCGCGGCGCCTTCCGCGACGGCATCGAGGCGCGCGCGGTCGCGAGCGGCCTAGGCGTGCAGAGCGAGGCCGCTTGCGCGCTGACGAGCGGCTACGCGTCGGGCTGGCTGTCGGGCCTGTTCGACAGCGACCTGCTCGTCGTCGAACGCAGCTGCGCGGCCTGCGGCGCCGCGCGCTGCGAGTTCGAGGCGCGCACGCCCGAGGACTGGGCCGCGGCGGGCGATGAAGCGGCCGACGGGGACGTGGGGCGCCTGCCGTTCTCGCCGCTGCGCGATCTCGTCGCACGCCATCTCGCCGGACAGCCCGAGCCCGCCGGCGATCCGAAGGCCTCGTCGCTCGAATCGGACGCGCCGGTGATCCACGTCTGGGGCCCGGTGATGGTGATCCCGTACTCGGGAGCGAATGAGACGATCTCCGGCCTCGACCTGATCCGGCGCGACGCGGGCGCGAAAGAGGTGCGCGTCGTCGTGGTCGATCTCGCGAGCGCGATCATCGACGAGAGCTTCGGCGCGCTCGAGCTCGAGCGCGTGCTCGAATCGATCGAGCGCCTCGGCGCCGAACCGATCCTGACGGGCATCTCGCCGCTCTCCGAGCGCGCGGTCGCGGACCTCGAGATCTCGCATCTGGTCGTTCGCAAGGACCTGCCCGCCGCGATCGCCGCCGCGTTCCAGATCGCCGACGCCACGCGCCGGACGGTGTGAGATGGCCAAACGGGGTCTGACCGCGTTTGGCCAATTAAGTCGTCGGGGTCGCCGCCCGAAGCCTTCCGGGTGGGGAACCTCGCCGAGACACCGCTCGCGCCGCTCTTGCTCTCGCTCGCGCGCGATCAGTTCGAGGGCTGGCTGACGCTGGAGCGCCCCGGGCTTGCGCGCCGCTTTCGCTGGAAGAAGGGTGCGCCGGTGCAGCTCGCGTCCGAGCGTGCCGAGGACGGCGTCGCGGCGCTCCTCACGGCGCGCGGGCAGCTGAGCGCGCCGCAGCTCGCCGCGCTGCCGAAGAAGCTCGAGGAGAAGGCGGGCAACGAGGTCGCGGCGCTGGCCGCGCTCGGCGTCGCGCCGAAGGAGCTGCTGCTCGGGCTCGCCGGCTCGCTCGAGCGCGCGCTCGCGGATTGCCTGCGCTGGACGAACGGAACGTTCACGCTCGCGTTCGAGCCGGCGCCCGGGAACGCGCCGATCCTCCCCCTCTCGCTGCCCGCGCTCGTCTTCGAAGCGATCAGCGCCAGCTGGCGCGCCGACCAGGTGCTGGTCGCGCTCGGCGAGCGCGCGACGCGCTTTCCGGCGCCGGTTCCCGATGCCGAAGCGAAGATCGGCGCGAAGCTCTGGCAGCAGTCCGCGCTGAAAGCCGTGCTCGCGCAGCTCGACGGCGCGCGCAGCGCGTTCGAAGCGCTGCGCGAGGCGCACCATCCGCACGCGCACGCCGCGCTCTGGCTGCTCGATGCGTGCGGCGCGTTGAGTTATCAGGATGCGCGCGCCGGCGGAAGCGTGGAGGATGCGCCGCGCGCGAGCGGGCCGGAGATCGAGGTCGTCGTCGCCGGGCGCGATGCTGCGGTGAGCGCGGCCGCGGCCGCCGCCGCGACAGCGCAGCAGGCGCAGCCCGATCCGGCGCGCGAGGCCGCAGCCGCCGCGTTGCGCGAGGAAGTGACCGCGTTGCACGCGCAGCTCGGCGAGCTCGACCTCTGGCAGGTGTTAGGCGTCGCGCGCGGCGCCTCCGCCGGCGACGTGAAGCGCGCCTACTTGAAGGCGGCCAAGCGCCTGCACCCGGATCATCTGATGCGGCTCGGTCTGCACGATCTCAAGGAGGTCGCGAACGAGGTCTTCACGCAGATCGCGCGCGCGCACGAGGTGCTGAGCGACCCCGACGAGCGCGCGCGCTATGAGGAATCGACGGTCGGCGTGTCCGAGACGGAGGCGCTGCTCGCCGCGCAGGCCGAGCAGCTCTACCAGCGCGGCGAGATGCTGATGCGCGCCGGCAACTTCCGCGGCGCGGCGGAGTTCCTCGAGAAGGCGGTGCAGACGTACGGCGCCGAGCCCGACTATCACGCCGCGCTCGCGTGGGCGCTGCATCGCCGCACGCCGCCCGACAACGCGCGCGCGCTCGAGCACTTCGAGCGCGCGCTCGCCGGCGGCGAGAAGGCGCAGCTGCTGCTGCGAATGAGCGCCGTGCTGCGCGAGCAGCGCGAGGACGCGCGCGCCGCGCAGCTCGCCGCGCGCGCCAAAGCGCTCGATCCGAACGTCCGCCTCTGACCGCCCGCGCCCGCCTCAGCTCACGGCGCTGCGTCGCCGCTGCGGGGGAGCGCGCGGCGCGCACGCGGCTCGAGCGCGAGCGCGATCCGGCCGGGCGCGCGCGCGAGGCGCGCCGGCGCGACGATCTGCGCGCCGTATTCGTCGCCGCTCGCGACGTCGCGCCAGAAGACGCGCCCCGCGTCGTCGCTCGTTCGTAGATACGGGCCATCGAGCCCGCGCGCGGCGGCGAGGCTCGCGAGACGATCGAGCGGGCGCGTCGCGAGCGGTGTCTCCTCCGGCACGCGCGCGATCGCGCTTCCCGACGCGCGCGCGTAGAGCGCGCGCAGCGCGGGAGATTCGAGCGCGGCGCCGTCGCGCAGCTCGCCGCCGACTCGACGCGCGAGAGCGAGAGTGCGCGTCGCGACCGGGTCGCGCGCCGGCGCCGCGCCCGCCCAGCCGAGCGCGCGCCCGAGCTCGCGCGCGAGCACGCCGAGCAGCTCTTCGCGCGCGAGCGGCCTCGGCGCGCCGCCCGCCATCGCAACGTTGCGCGCGATCTCGATCCGCGCGCTCGCGATCTCCGCGCTCCGCACCTCGCCATCGGACGCCGCGAGCCTGCAATCGACGACGCTGTGCGCACCGAGCGCAGCTGCCGCCGCGCCGGCGACGGTCGCCTCGTCCACGAACGCCACCTGAATCTGCGCGTGCTCGCGCGGCGCTTCGATGAAGCGCACGCCGAGCCCGCCGCGCTCGAGCGCGCGCAGCACGAGCGTGAGTGCGGTTCCCTCCCCCGCGCTCGCGCCCTCGGAGATCACGCCGATCGGCCTTGCTGTCTCGAAGCGACACGCCAGCAACGAGACGACGCCGTCGCGCGGCCATACGAATGGCAGGTACCCGCGCGGAAGCGGCGCGACCTCGCTCGGCTCGGTGCCGACCGAGCCATCCGCCCGCAGCCCCGCGCAGCCCAGGCACGCAGCCGCCCCGAGCAGGAACAGCCAGGCGACGGCTCTCGCGCGCCGGATCATCGCCGCCGGCCCGCGACGCGCGCGTCCCAGCGCGCGAATACCGCCAGCGCGCTCGCGAGCGCCGCCGCGCCGAAGCCGTAGAGCACGACGAAGCCCTGCCACTCGACGAGCGCGCCGAACGCCGCGCTCCCGACCAGCAGCCCGAGATCGAACAGGCCGGTGAAGATCGCGAGGCCCGTGCCGCGGGCGTCGTCGCCGACGCGAGTCACCACCATCCCCGACAGGATCGGGAACGCGTAGCCGTGGCCAAGCCCGCACAGGAAGCCCGCGAGCGCGACGTCGGCGCCCGAGCTCGCGCGCGCCATCACCACGAGGCCCACGACGAGCGCGAGCAGCGCCGGCGCGAGCGCGCGGTG
>DASTOI010000885.1:0-2704 GCA_035762585.1 Myxococcota bacterium | reverse complement strand
CGAGCGCGTCTACCACCACACCGCGCCGATCTCGATGATCTACGCGATCGCCGAGGCGCTGCGCGTGGTCGAGGAAGAAGGCATGCCTGCGCGAGCCGCACGCCACCGCGCCGCGGCGGCCGCTCTCATCGAGCAGCTCGCGCCGCTCGGGTTCACACCGTTGGTGGCGCCGGAGGTGCGACTGCCGTCCCTAACGACTCTGCGCCTGCCGGAGCGCGTGATCGCCGCGGGTGAGACGAAGGTGCGAAGGCGCCTGCTCGAAGAGCACGACATCGAGGTCGGCGGCGGGCTTGGGAAGCTCGCGGGCAGCGTGTGGCGCGTTGGGCTGATGGGGGAGAACGCGCGGGTGGAGAACGTCCAGCGACTGGTCGCGGTGTTGAAGAGCTGACCTCTTCCTGCTTATGCCCGGCGCAACCACCGCGGCGCCCACCAGTTCCATTCGCCCATCAGCTGCATCGTCGCGGGCACTAACAAGGCGCGGACGAGCGTGACGTCGAGCGCGACCGCGGCGGCGATGCCGACGCCGACTTGTTTTACGTAGACGAGGTCGCCGGCGGCGAAGGCGCCGATCACGACGATCAGGATCAGCGCGGCGCTGGTGATGATGCGGCCGGTGCGCTCGATGCCGTGGAGGACGCTCTCGCGGTTGTCGCGCGTGCGGCGCCATTCCTCCTGGATGCGCGAGAGCAGGAAGACCTCGTAGTCCATCGAGAGGCCGAACACGACCGCGAACAGGATCACCGGGATCGTCGGGTCGATGCCTTCGAGCGGCTCGAAGTTCAAGAGGCCTGACAAGTGCCCGTCCTGGAAGACCCAGACCAAGAGGCCGTAGCTCGCGGAGAGCGAGAGGATGTTCATCAGCGTCGCCTTCAGCGGCACGAACAGGCTGCGGAACGCGAATAACAACACGAGGAAGTTCCAGAGCAGCACGAGGCCGGCGGCGCGAACGCCCCAGCTCTTCATCACGGCTTTCAGGTCGTTCATCTGCGCGGTGGCGCCGCCGATCTTCACGTCGAGGCCGGGGTGCGGGACCGCGCGGACCGCGTCGAGCACGCCGGCGGCGGCGAGCGAGCGCCAGGGGTGCGCGTTGCCCGCGACGAGCAGCGCGCTGTGCTCGTGGATCGTGCGGCGCACCTGCGTCGCGAGCGGATCCAGCGCGGCGCGCTCGCGGATCTCCGCGGCGCTGAGCGCGTCGGGATCGAGATCGTTCAGCGGCGTGCGCACGCCCGTCACACCCGGCAGCGCGCGGATCCGCGCCGCGTAGGCACGCAGCAGCCGCGCGTTCTCGGGCTCGAGCGGATCGCCCGGCGCGGCCACGACCACCTGCATGATCGACGCGCCGCCCGGATCGAACCGGCTCGGGTCACCTAATGCCTTGTCCACGCGCCGCACCTCGGAATCGCTCGCGAACATGCGCGTGTCCGGCACCGCGCTCTCGAGGTGGAGCACCGGGCTCGCGAACGCGGCGAGCACGATGAGGCAGCCGAGCATCGTCAGCCACGGGTGCCGCATCGAGAAGCCGCCGATCGCGCGCCAGCCGGGGCCGGGCTCGGTCGCCTCGGGCGCGCGGCCGATCGCGCCGCGGTTCACGCGCCGGCCGAGCCACGCGAGCAGCGCCGGCAGCAGCACGAGCGCGCCGAGCAGCGAGGTGAGCACCGCGAGCGCGCCGCCGATCGCGATGCTGCGCAGGATCGGCACCGGCACGGGGATCAGCACCGCGAGGCTGACGACGACCGTGAGCCCCGACACGAAGATCGCGCGGCCCGCGGTGTCGAGCGTCGTCGCGACCGCCTCGTGCGGCGCGAGGCCCTTCCCCATCTCCTCGCGGAAACGCTGCACCAATAACAACGCGTAGTCGATCGAGAGCCCGAGGCCGAGGAACGCCGCGACGTTCAGCGAGAAGATCGAGATCTCCATGAAGTTCGAGCCGAGCCGAGTGAGCGCCGCGCAGCACGCCATCGCGAACGCGCCGATCCCGATCGGGAGCAGCGCGGCGACCACGCTGCGGAAGAACAGCAGCGTGAGCACGAGCGCGATCGGAAGCGCGACCGCCTCGGCCTTTGCGAGATCCACCTTCGCGGTCGACTGCGCGAGGATCGACGCGGCGACGTGGCCGCCAATCTCGACCTCGACCGGCGCCACGACCTCGCGCAGCGTCGGCTCGATGCGGCCGAGCGTGCGCAGCTTGTCCGCGTTCGTGCCGCCGAGCGAGATGATCACGAGCGTCTCGTGGCGATCGTGCGAGACGAGCGATTCCTGGCTCGTGTCCCAATAAGTCGTCGCGCCGACCACGCCCGGGTCTTCGAACACGAGCTCGAGCAGGTCGAGCACCTCGGCGCCGAACAGCGGATCGCTGACGTCGCTGGTCGGGTCGCGGAACAGCACGAGCACGTCGGGCGCGCCGATCCCGAAGCGCCGCTCCGCCTCCTTGACCGCGAGGTCGCTCTCGCTGCCGGGAACCTCGAAGCCGCCGGCCGGGAGATGGTTGGCCGCCGACGAGCCGTAGATCGCGGCGATCGCGAGCAGCGCGGCGAAGCCGGCGACGACCCACTCGCGCCCGCGCGCGATCGCCGCGCCGGCGCGCGCGTAGGGCGTATCGAGTGAGGCCTCCGATCGCATCCAACCCCTCCCCGAGAGCGCGCGCAGAGTACGGAGAAAAGGCGAAGCCGGGGACGTTCCTCCGTTTTTCGAACAAGGAGGAACG
>DASTOI010000884.1:0-2714 GCA_035762585.1 Myxococcota bacterium | reverse complement strand
TTCGGGGACGGGGTCAGACTTGCGAAGTTGGGGGCGGCGGCGGGCTAGGGCAGCCCGGCGCCGGGCGTCTCGACGCGGACGCGCTCGATGCGCGCGCTGCGCGCGCGGCGGCACTCGTCGGGCGCGAGGCTGGTCGACGTCAGCACGAACAGCGTGCGGCGGTCGGCGCCGCCGAGCATGCAGGCGATCGCCATGCGCTCGCCGCTGGGAATGCGCCGCGAGATGCGCCCGCCCTCGTGCACGCGCACGACTTCGCGCGTCATCGGCGACGCGACCCAGATCGCGCCTTCCGCGTCGAGGCAGATGCCGTCGGGCACCGCGCCCGCGAGCTGCGCCCAGACGCGGCGCTGCGAGAGCGCACCGCTTGCGGCGTCGATCGCGAACGCGCTGAGCCGCTGCCCGAACGATTCGCCGACGATCAGCGTGCCGCCGTCCGGCGTGATCACCGCGCCGTTCGGGAACTGGAGATCGCGCGCCGCCTCGGAGACGGACCCGTCCGGCTGCACGAGCGCGAGCGACGCCGCGCGCGGCTTTTCCTGCGCGTGCAGGTCGAAGCCGAAGTTGCCCACGTACGCGCGGCCGCGCGCGTCGACGACCATGTCGTTGCAGTGGAACGCCGCGACGCGAGAGAGATCGGCGTGCAACGCGAGCGCGCCGCCCGGCTCGCGGCGCAGCAGCTTGCGGTCTTCCATCGAGACCACGAGCAGCCGCCCGTCGGGCAGCCAACCGAGGCCCGACGGGCACTCGGGCACGCGCGCGATCGCCTCGACGGCGCCGCCCTCCGTCGCCGCGTAGACGCGGCGCGCGTGCATGTCCGAGAACCAGAGCCGTCCGTCGTGCCAGCGCGGACCCTCGAGGAACGCGAATCCATCGAGCCACGGCTCGAGCTTCTGCATGCGAGGGCCTCCGTGCGCGAAGACGGCAGCATGCAACGCCGGCGCGCGGCGTCGCTACCGGCGCGCGATCGAGCCGCGTCGAAGCGCCGGATGCAGCCGCGTCAGCGGCCCTCGTCTCCGCCGCTCAAGCGTGGATCGATCGCCGCGGCCGAGATCCCGACGAGGTGCCACGCGACGACGCGCGGTTTGTAGACGGCATTCACGACGAGCGGATCTTGCGCGGCCCACTGCTCCGCCTCGGCGGCCGTAGCCGTGTGGAGCAGATAGGCGCCTTCCGCGCCGTCGACGGGCGACTCGAAGCTCCCGCCGAGCAGCACGGCCTTCTGCTCCGTCATCGCGTCGATGAACTCGACGTGCGCCGCGAAGTACGCGGACGCGGCGGCGTGATTGCGGTCCGGCAGGAGCAAGACCAAGAAGTAGGGCACCGTCGGAATCGAGAGAGGTTCAGCTGCCGTCGACATCCCGACTCGTCCCTCCGACTTTGATCCGGGCCGCGAGCTCAGCTGGAAGGGAAGCATCCCGAGGATCGGGACGACACCCACCCTGGAGGGTTGCGCTCGCGTGCTCCGCCACCGACCGTGGGCGCTCGCTGAGGGGCGTCCATGAAGTGGGTGATGTCGATCGCGTTCACGGATCCGGTGCAATTCGTCCCCCTCGCGCGTGCGGCGGAAGCGGCGGGCTTCGAGGCGATCGCGCTCTCGGATCACGTGGTGCATCCGGAGAAGATCCTCACGCCGTATCCGTACACGCCGAACGGCGCGCCGCGTTGGCAGCCGTTCACGCCGTGGCCGGATCCGTGGGTCACCGCCGCACATCTCGCTGCCGTCACCACGCGGCTGCTCTTCGTCACGAGCGTCTACGTGCTCGCGATGCGCAACCCGCTGCTCGCCGCGAAGCAAATCGGCACCGCGGCGGTGCTCTCGGGCGGGCGCGTGCGGCTCGGCGTCGGCGCGGGCTGGATGAAGGACGAGTTCGACGCGAGCGGCGCGCCGTTCGAGCGCCGCGGCGCGCGCCTGGACGAGACGATCGAGATCCTGCGCAAGGTGTGGAAGGGCGGATGGGCCTCGCACCGCGGCGAGTTCTTCTCGTTCCCGCGGCTCGAGATGAGCCCGGTGCCGCCGGCGCCGATCCCGATCTGGAGCGGCGGCATCTCGAAGCCCGCGCTGCGCCGCGCCGCGCGCGTATGCGACGGCTGGATCTCCGACATGCACAAGACCGAGGAGCTCCGGCAGATCGTCGCCGAGCTGCGCGAGCTGCGCGCCGACTCGCCGCGCGCCGGCGAGCCGTTCCACGTGCTCGGCACCGCGATCGACGCGTTCAACGTCGACGGCTACCGCCGGCTCCAAGAGATTGGCGTCACGCACGTGCAGACGATGCCGTGGTTCTTCTACGGCGGGCCGACCGACGTTCTCGAGCAGCGCCTCGACGGCATCCGCCGCTTCGGCGACGACGTGATCGCGAAGCTCTGACGCGTCGCCGAGAAAGTCACCGCTGCGGGGACGTTCATACTTGCCGGTGACTTCGGGGCCACTCCTCGCGCGACGAACGAGGGACGGACGCTCGCGTCAACTCCCCCAGCGCCGCGGCGTGTCGGTCTCGCTGCTGAACGTGCTGACGAGCGGCTGCCCGAGCGCGCACTGCTCGGCGGCGCTGAGCGGCGTGCGCGGGGCGTAGCTCGCGAGCGCCTGAAGCGCCGCGCGCGCCTCTGCATCGCCGGTGCCGCCGAGCACGCACACGTGAATCGGATGCCCGTCGGCGTCGAGCTCGAACTGCAGCTGCACCTGGGCGAGCTCGCCCTCGCGGTACGAGGGCGGCAGC
>DASTOI010000883.1:0-6557 GCA_035762585.1 Myxococcota bacterium | reverse complement strand
GCTTCGTCGCGACGTACGCGGGAATTCCCGGATGCGCGATCTGGCCCATCATCGAGGACAGGTTCACGATTGCGCCCCCGCCGGCCGCGAGCAGCGCGGGCACTGCGGCGCGGATCGCGTAGAACGTTCCTGACAAGTTGACCGCGAGGCAGCGATCCCACTCGGCGAGCGGATACTCGTGCGTGGGCAGCATCGGCGGCGAAATGCCGGCGCTGCTCACGAGCGCGTCGAGCCGGCCGAGCTGCGCCACGGTGCGCTCCACCATCGCCTCGACCTGCGAAGGCTGCGCGACGTCGACCGCGAGCGCGATCGCGCGCGCGCCTGCGGCGGCGAGCTGCGTCGCGACGTCCTCGGCGCGCTTCGCGTCGAAGTCCGCGACCGCGATCGCCGCGCCCTCGCGCGCCATCACGCGCGCGGCGGCCGCGCCGATGCCGCTCGCGCCACCGGTGATCAGCGCGACGCGCCCCGCGAGCTCGCCGGGCGCAGCGCTCACGCGCGCTCCAGCGGCTGGCGCAGCGCGGCGAGCACGTGCGGGTAGAGGTCGGACTTGATGCGGCTCATCACGGGGTGCGCCTTCGCGGCGAGCGGCGCCGCGAGCGCGAGCGCACGCGAGAGCAGCTCGGCCTCGGGCAGCGCTTCCTCGACGATGCCTGCGGCCTTGGCGTCGGCGCCGCCATAGCGCCGGCCGGTCGCGAGCACCTCGTGCACGGTCTGGCCCGGCAGCCGCGCAGCGAGCAGCGCCGTCATGCCCGGATGCAGCGGCGCGCGCATGTCGATCTCGGGCATGCAGAAGAAGCCGCGGTCGGCGCGCATCAGCCGGGAGTCGTGTGAGACGAGCAGCTGCGCGCCGGCGCCGAACGCGTGGCCGTTGCAGGCTGCGACGGTCGCGCACGGGAGCGTCAGCACGCGGCCCAACACCGCGAGCACCGACCCGATGTACTCCGGGAACGAATCCTTGCGCTCGCGCAGCGCCCACTCGAGATCGAGGCCGTTCGAGTAGAACTTGCCCGCGCCGGTCGTGACGAGCGCCTTCGGCCCCTCGGACCGTTCGATCTCGTCGAGCGCCGCGTTCCATGCCGCGACGCTGTCGTCGCGAAAGCGATTCTCGCCGTCGTTCATCCGCAGCACGAAGACCTCGCCCTCGCGCGTCAGCTCGATGATCGCCACTTCGTCGTCTCCCGGGTTGCTCTAGCGCTGGCCGAATGCGCGCCGGATGCGCGCGATCGCCTCGTTGACGTTGTCGCGCGAGTTGAACGCGGAGAGGCGGAAGTAGCCCTCGCCGCTCGGGCCGAAGCCGGCGCCCGGGGTGCCGACGATGTGCGCCTGCGTCAGCAGGCGATCGAAGAGCTCCCACGAGCTGAGGCCGCCCGGCGTGCGCATCCAGAGATAGGGAGCGTGCACGCCGCCGAAGACCGTGAAGCCGGCGGCGCCGAGGCCCTCGCGCAGACAGCGCGCGTTCTCGAGGTAGAACGCGACCTGCTCGCCGGTCTGCTTCTTGCCTTCGGGCGTGTAGACCGCCTCGGCGGCGCGCTGCGTCACGTACGGGACGCCGTTGAACTTGGTCGTGTGCCGGCGCGCCCACAGGTCGCGCAGCGAGACGCGCTCGCCGCTCGCGGTCGTTCCCATCAGCTCTTTCGGGATCACCGTGAACGCGCAGCGCACGCCGGTGAAGCCGGCGCGCTTGCTGAAGCTGCGCATCTCGATCGCGACGCTGCGCGCGCCGGGGATCTCGTAGATCGAGCGCGGCAGCGCATCGTCCGTGATGTAGCCCTCGTACGCGGCGTCGAACACGATCACCGCGTCGTTCGCCTGGGCCCAGCGCACCCAGCGCTCGAGCAGCGCGCGGCTCATCACCGCGCCGGTCGGGTTGTTCGGCGAGCACAGGTAGACGACGTCGGCGCGCTCGGCGGGCGGCTCCGCGGCGAAGCCGTTCGCGTCGGTGCAGGGCAGGTAGAGCACGCCCGCGTAGCGTCCATCGGCCGCCACGGCGCCGGTGCGTCCGGCCATCACGTTGCTGTCGAGATAGACCGGGTAGACGGGATCGCAGAGCGCGACGCGGCAATCGGCGCCGAAGATCTCCTGGATGTTTCCGCTGTCCTGCTTCGCGCCGTCCGAGACGAAGATCTCGTCGAGACCTACCTCGATCCCGCGCGCGGCGAAGTCGTGCACGCGGATCGCTTCGAGCAGGAAGTCATAGCCGGAATCAGGCGGGTAGCCGCGGAAGCCCGCGCGTGTGCCCATCTCGGTGACGGCGCGGTGCATCGCGTCCGTAACAGCGGGGACGAGCGGCTCGGTCACGTCGCCGATGCCGAGGCGAATGATCTTCGCGTCGGGATGCGCGGCCTGGAACGCGCGAACGCGCCGTCCGATCTCGGGAAACAGGTAGCCGGCCTGCAGCTTTCGATAGTGCTCGTTGATTCGCGCCATGGCGGCGGAACATACGGGAGCGCTCCGGGCGCCGCGTGAGTGGACCGACCGGCGGCCGAGCTCTTCCGATCTCCGCCCGGCGTCGGCTCGCTGCGCGCGGCCTACGCGCTTCGCGCATGGGGCCGCTTGCTGGAACCGGCACAGGAATTACGCGCATCCCCCCGTTTGGGGGACGCGCGCGACTCGCGGTCACGCTTCACTCCGCCCGCGTCCATCGAGGACGGGCGCTACGGCGGAGAGGCACCCTACGCCGCGGCGTCGCGCCGGTCAGGGCAACCTGACCGGCGCCAGTTCTTGCGAGCTCCGCTCGGCTCCGATGACTCCGCCTCGCTGCGCGCGGCCTGCACCGCTTCGCGGTGCTGGGCCGCTTGCTCGAACGTCGCTGCACTGAGGGCCGCGGACGTGGGGGTTTCCGGGAGATCGCTACTGCGGGCCGTCTCTCTCTCCGGTCGCTCTCGCGGCCGGGCGTAGTCGCTCCAGAGTCGACACGCGGCTCGCTCGTTCGCGGATCGACTAGCGATCGATGAGCACGCCTGGGTTCAGAATGCCGCGAGGATCGAGCGCGGACTTGGCGGCGCGCAGGGCGTCGGCGAAGAGGTCGGGGCGCTGGCGGTCGTACCAGGGGCGATGGTCGCGGCCGACGGCGTGGTGGTGCGTGATCGTGCCGCCGGCGCGGATCAGCGCCTCGCTCGCGGCGGCCTTGATCTCCGCCCACTGCGCGAGCTGGCTGCCGTGCCGCGACGGCGCGCTGATCGAATAATAAGGAGCGGGCCCGTCGGGATAGGCGTGCGTGAAGCGGCAGGAGACGGCGCCCGCTCCGCACACGCGCTTCAGCGCGTCGCGCGTCGCGTCCATCACGCGCGCGTGGAAGTCCGCGAAGCGGTTCCACGGGATCGCGGTCTCGAACGTCTCCATCAGCACGGCGTACGGCGCGAGCGCGTCGCGCAGGTAGGGCGCGCGCAGGAACGCGTTTCGCCACGCGCCGGCCGCGCCCTCGCGGTCGCCGCCGCCGCTGTCGCCGCTCGTCTGGCGCGTCTCGCCGGCATGCTCGGCGAACTCGCCGCCCGCCGCGCGGCACAGCTCGAGCGCGCGCCGCATCCAGGGCGCGAGCTCGTGATCCGCCGATTCGAAGCCGAGCACGAGCACGGCGCTCGCGCCGTCGCCGCCGGCGGACGCCTGCGCCTCGGCGGCGTCGAGCAGCCGGCAGTTCGCGGGGTAGAGGCCGGCCTGAGAGATCGCGCGCACCGCTTCGGCGCCGCGCAGGAAACCGTCCGCGCCGCGGAACAGCACGGACGCGCCGGCGCGAAACGTCGGGCGATCCTGGAGGCGCATCCACGCCTCCGTAATCACTCCGAGCGTGCCTTCGGAGCCGATGAACAGGCGGTCGGGGCTCGGGCCCGCTCCGCTGCCCGGCAGGCGCCGCGTCTCGAGCACGCCGCGCGGCGTGACGACGCGCAGCGCTTCGACGAAGTCGTCGATGTGCGTGTAGAGCGTCGCGTAGTGCCCGCCCGAGCGCGTCGCGATCCAGCCGCCGAGCGACGAGAACTCGAACGACTGCGGGAAGTGGCGCAGCGTGAGCCGATGCGGCCGCAGCTGATCTTCGAGCTCGGGCCCGAGCGCGCCGGCCTGGATGCGCGCGGCGCGCGAGGTGCGGTCGATCTCGAGCACGCGGTCGAGGCGGCCGAGGTCGAGGCTCACCACCGCCTTGGCTCCCGGGATCGCCGTCTCGACGCCGCCGACGACCGATGAGCCGCCGCCGTACGGGATCACCGCGATGCCGGCGCCGCCGCACCAGTCGAGGACGGCGCTGACGTCGTCCTCGCTCTCGGGAAGCGCGACGAAGTCGGGGGGCGCGGGGAACTCGCCGGCGAAGCCGCGCACGATGTCGCGGAACGATTTGCCGTAATGGTGGCCGGCGCGGACGACGGGGTCGTCGCTGAGCTGCGTTCGCAGCGCGCTCGGCGCCGCGACGCGCGGCGCGCGCAGCCGGAGCGCGTCGGCGCGCGGCAGCGGGCGCGGCGCATCGAGCGCGCGACCGAAGCGCGCCTCGAGCGTGCGCGCCATCGCCGCGGCCTGCTCCGGCGACGGCCGCGCCTCGTCCACGCCCCAGCCCCAGAAGCTGCGCGGCATCGCTGCTCCCCGCGCGCCTACTTCTTCTTCGCGCGCTTCGCGGCGGCCTTCCTCTTCGCGGGCTTCCGCGCGGCCGCCTTCCGCTTCGCTCCCATACTCTTCTTCGCGGCCGGCTTCTTGCGCGCGCTGCGCACGGCCGCCGGCCGGGGCCGTCTCGCCGCAGCCGGCCCGCCCGGAGCGAGCGCGCGGAGCAGCTCGATGTCCGGCCCGGGCTGCCCATCGGGCCGAAACGGCTGGATGCACACGTGATCCGCGCCGGCGTCGTAATGCGCCTGCACGTGCGCGCGGATCTTGTCTTCGTCGCCCCAACACACGATCGCGTCGATCAGGCGATCGCTGCCGCCGCCCTGCCAGTCGGCGTCTTCGAAGCCGAGCCAGCGCCAGTTCTCATAATAATTCGGCAGCGGCAGGTAGGTCGCGAGGTTCTTGCGCGCGATCTCGCGCGCCTTCACCGGGTTCGTCTCGCGCAGCACCATCTGCTCCGGCGCGAGCGTCGGCCCGGGGCCGAGGATCTCGCGCGCGCGGCGCGTGTGCTCGGGCGTCACGTTGTAGGGATGCGCGCCGGCGGTCTTCTCGGCGGCGAGCTTCAGCATGTTAGGGCGCAGCGCGGCGAGGACGATCGGCGTCTCCGCCTCGAAGCGCGGCCCCATGTAGAGCGCCTTCGCCATCGCGTCCAAGTACTCGCGCATCGTCGTCACCGGCTTGCGGTACTCGTGGCCGCGCACGCCAGTGACGAGCCGCGCGTGCGAGACGCCGAGCCCGAGCACGAAGCGGCCCCCGGTGATCTCGCCGACCGTGTGCTGGATCGCGTTCAGCGACATCGGATCGCGCGCGTAGATGTTCGCGATGCCGGTCGCGAACACGAGCTTCTTCGTGGCTGCGGAGAGCCGGCTGATCAGCGCGAACGGATCGCGCCCGACCGCCTCGGGAGTCCACAGCGCGCTGTAGCCGAGGCTCTCGATCTCGGCGGCGAGCTCGACAGCCTCGGGCGTGCGGAACATGTCGAGCCACGTCCAGACGCCGAGCTTGCCCAGAACTTCCGCGTTGCGAGCCGCCATCGAGAGAGCTCCCAGCGCGCGAGCGAGCGCGCGAGTGAGTGCGCACTCTACTCCGCACGATTTTCGCGTGCGACAGTCGCGGCCCGTGCGCCGCCCCGTTCTCACTGCCGCGATCGCCGCTGCCGTCGCCGCGCCGCTCGGCTGGTGGGGGACGGACCGGCTCGAGGAGAACGACGCGTTCTGCACGTCGTGCCATCTCGCGAGCGGCGAGCCGCTCCACGCCGAGAACGCGGCGGACTTTCGCGCGCGCCCGGCGCTCTCGCTCGCGGTCGCGCACGCTGCCGCGGGGAACGACGCCCGCGCGGACGGCGCGTTCCGCTGTATCGACTGCCACGGCGGCAGCGGCCTCGCCGGCCGCGCGCGCGTGAAGGCGCTCTCGCTGCGCGACGCGCTGATCTACCTCAGCGGCCGCTTCGACGAGCCGCACGGAATGGGCTGGCCGCTGCGCGACGCCGATTGCCGGGGCTGCCATGCGAGCTTTGCCCGCGCGGCGGGCGGCACGGAGCTCGGAGAGGCGCCGAGCTTCCATGCGCTGCCGGTCCACAACCGAGAGCTGGGCGTCGCGTGCGTCGATTGCCACCTCGCGCACGAGCGCGGCGGGCTCGAAGCGCGCAACTTTCTGCACCCGGAGCCGGTGCGCGCGCAGTGCGCGCGGTGTCATCCTGAATTCGCAACGGGGGAGGAGGACCGATGAGAGTCGCGCACTGCGCGTTCGCGCTCGCGCTCGTGGCCGCCGCCGCGAACGGCTATCCGGGCGGTACGCCCGACTTCCAGACCGACGCGGCGCCCTACTGCGCGAGCTGTCACTCGTCCGCGAGTGCCGACATGATGAGCGGCGCGCCCGCCGAGCGCGTCCAGAAGGAGCTCGCGGCGAACAAGCACCTCGCGCTGATCCGCGCGGGCGAGGGGAATTATCAGGCGCTCTCGGCGGACGAGCGCGCG
>DASTOI010000882.1:0-3185 GCA_035762585.1 Myxococcota bacterium | reverse complement strand
TTCGACTACCTCGCGAAGCCGCTGCACGAGGAGGAGCTGCGGCTCTCGGTGCGGCGCGCGCTCGAGACGTTCGGCATCGCGAGCGGCTGGCAGAGCCTGCGCGGGCGCGTCGATCGGCTGCAGGCTTCGCTCGCGCAGCTGTGGGCGCAGTCGCGCGCGGACGGTGCGTCGCAGGACGACATCCGCGGGCTCGCGGTGCGCGCAGCGGCGGAAGTGTTAGGGGCGGCGCGCACTTCGCTGATGCTCGTGGACGACTCGGCCGCGCAGCTGAAGGTGGTCGCCGCGGTCGGGAACAAGGTCGCGCACACCGAGATGGACGCGGTGCCGATCGGGCAGGGCGTCGCCGGCCTCGCGCACGCGCGCGGCGAGGCGCTGCTCGTCGCCGACGTCGCGAACGACGCGCGCTTCGCCCGGCGCGATGCGGCAGGTAGCTACGCCTCGCAGTCGTTCGCGGTGGCGCCTCTCGTCGCGGGCGCGCGCACGCTCGGCGTCTTGTGCGCGACCGAGCGCAGCGGCGGCGACGCGTTCGGCGAGGAGGATCTCGCGCTGCTGCGCATCATCGCCGGGCAGGTCGCGCATATGCTGCAAGCGCCGCCCGCGCCGGCGCCGGAAGGCGCCGCAGCTCCGGCGGTCACCGAGCCGGAGCTCGAGGTCGACGTCGAGCTGCCCGACGGCGAGCCCGCGCTCGCCGAACAGGCGGCGGCCGAACCGCCCGCTCCGGAATCCGCCGGCGGCACGCGCGGCGCCGAGCTCGCGCGCGAGATCTGCGACGCGGTGACGAGCGAGGTCGAGCCCGCGCGCATCCTCGACGCGGCGCTGCGCCCGATCGCGGCGGCGCTCACGGCCGCGCCGGTCGCGATCTACCTGCGCGACGCCGAGACCGGCGAGCTCGCGCGCGAGGCCGAGAATGACGGCGGCGACGGGCGCTCGGACCGCGCGCAGCTGCCGGTCTCGCGCGGCCTCGCGGGCGCGGTGCTCCAGACCGGCCAGCTCGTCGCGACCGGCGATCCGACGCGCGATCCGCGCTTCGACGCCGAGGTCGACACGCCGGAGAGCGGCGCCGCGGGCCCGCTCGTGTGCGGCGCGCTGCGCTTTCGCGGCAAGCCGATCGGGATCTTCCGCGCGTTCCCCGCGCGCGCCGAGGACGCCTCGCCCGAGCTCGCCGAGCTGCTCGCCGCGGCGCTCTCCGCCGCCGTGCGCAACGCGCTCCTCTACCGCAGCCTCGTGCAAACGATCGAAGAAGTCGCCGAGGCGCGCCGCGCAGCGCGAAGCGAGGCCTAGACCGGAATTGCCATGGTGCAAGCTCTCATCGACAAAGCAGCCGTGTTGATCGAGGCGCTGCCGTACATCAGGCGCTTCCGCGACAAGACGATCGTCATCAAGTACGGCGGCCACGCGATGACCGATCCGGAGCTGCGCGCGTCGTTCGCGACCGACGTCGTGCTGCTCAAGTACATCGGGCTGCGGCCGGTGATCGTGCACGGCGGCGGCCCGCAGATCGAGGGCACGCTCGGGCGGCTCGGCATCCAGTCGAGCTTCGTCGACGGCCTGCGCGTCACCGACGACGCGACGATGGAAGTGGTGGAGATGGTGCTCGGCGGCACGGTGAACCGCGAGATCGTCGGGCTCGTGCAGAGCGCGGGCGGCAAGGCGGTCGGCCTCACCGGCAACGACGGCCGCTTGTTATTGGTGAAGCGGCGCGCCGGCGTGGGCAAGGATCTCGGCCGCGTCGGCGAGGTGGTCGCGGTCGACCCCGGCCCGATCACCGCGATGACCGACGCCGGCTTCATTCCCGTGATCGCGCCGATCGGCGTCGACGAGGCGGGCGTCACCTACAACGTGAACGCCGACGACGCGGCGAGCGCGATCGCCGCCGCGCTGCGCGCCGAGAAGCTGATCCAGCTGACCGACGTCGAGGGCGTGAAGGACGCGAGCGGAAAGCTGCTCCAGCAGCTCTCCGAGGCCGACGTCGCGCGCCTGATCGCGGACGGCACGATCAAGGGCGGGATGATCCCGAAGGTGCAGTGCTGCCTCGACGCGCTGAAGGCCGGCGTCACGCGCAGCCACATCGTCGACGGCCGCATGCAGCACGCCGTGCTGCTCGAGATCTTCACGGACGGCGGCGTCGGCACCGTCTTCACGGCTCGCCCGACGCCCCGGCCCCCGAAACGGGCCTGACCGGACGACAGCAACTGCGGTCAGGCACGGGTTGCGGGCTTTCAGCAAACCCGCGGTCCCGCGCTCCCCTCCCCGCGGCGCTCAGGCTCATTTCCAGCAGGCGGCAGGCCGATAGCAGGCCCTGGGAAGGGCCCCGTGTGTGCGGGGCTTCGGGGGCGAGATGCGGGTCGGTGACACGCTGGGGAACGCGCACGCGCAAGTGCTCGCGCTCGCCCCGGGTGTGGTCGCGACTGCGCTCTCGCTCGACCCCGCGGCCGGCTACGTGCTCTCGCGCATCGATGGCCGAACGACCTGGGGGACGCTCCGCCAGATCGGCGCGCTGCCGCCGCACGAGGTCGATCGGCTGGTCGAGAGCTGGCTGAAGGACGGCGTGCTCGTCGCCTCGGGGAAGGCGATCCAGTCGAGCCGTGACACGCGCGCCGGCGACGCTTCCGAACAGCAGGAGAAGAAGCCGGCCGCGGCGCAGGCGAAGCCGGCCGCGCCGCCGCCGCCGCGACCCGCAGCGGCGAAGCCGAAGGCGCCGTCGTTGCCCGAGCTCGACGCGAGCCTCGATCTCGACGTCGAGCTCCAGCGCGAGATCCTCGCGTTCGCAGTGGGCCTCGGGCGCCGCTACCACGAGCTGCTCGGCGTCGCCGCTGACGCCGACGCGCGCACGGTGAAGAAGGCCTACTTCGCGCTGTCGAAGAAGCTGCACCCGGATCGCTACTTCCGCCGCAACACCGGGCCGTTCGGCGCGCTGATCGAGACCTGCTTCAAGCGGCTGCTCGAGGCGTACGAGCTGCTGTCGGATCCGACGACGCGCAAGGAAGTGCAGGCGGCTGAGGCGGCTGCACCGCCGCCGCCGGCGCCGACGATGATCGACGCAGCCGACGCCGCCGGCGCCCGCGCGCGCGGGCTCGAGGCGCGCCGCCGGCTGCGCGAGCGCGTCTCCGCGATGTCGAGCCGCGCGCGCGCGGCCGCCGAGCGACGTCGCAAGGCAAAGACCTTCTTCGAGCACGGCATGACCG
>DASTOI010000881.1:0-4193 GCA_035762585.1 Myxococcota bacterium | reverse complement strand
TCGCCTCGCTGCGCGCGCCGCTTCGCGGCGCTTGCTAGCCCCCGACCGTCCAGGTGTCCGCGCTCATCAGCAGCTTCTGCAGATCGCCGGGCCCCGACCTGTTGATCGCGCCCGTGACCTGCGCGTCGAGCATTTCCTCGTACGTGGTCTTCTCGACCGCGCGCATTACGCCGAGCGGCATCGGGAACTCGGGGCGCGCGAGCGACGCGAGCGCGAACGCGTAGGCCGCGCTCGCGTGCTTCTCGTTGTGCACCGCGACGCCCTTCGCGATCGGGTCTTCGCCCTCGGCGAGCTCGACGATCGACGG
Source organism: Myxococcota bacterium (assembly GCA_035762585.1). Classification (GTDB taxonomy): domain Bacteria; phylum Myxococcota_A; class UBA9160; order UBA9160; family UBA6930; genus VGRF01. Next base: position 3,886 of record DASTOI010000881.1, on the reverse strand, counting down.
CACGCCGTCCGTGATCTTGATGCCGCGCTTCGCGCCCTTCGTCCCCCACACGAGCGGCTTCCCGTGGTCCAACACGAGCGCCGCCTCTGCGCGCGTCTTGCGGTCCTCGATCTCGAGCCACTCGTTGTCGTTGTAGACGGGGCAGTTCTGCAGGATCTCGACGAACGCCGTGCCTTTGTGCTCGTGTGCGCGCTGCAGCATCTCCTGCGAATGCGCGGCGTCGACGTCGACGGTGCGCGCGACGAAGGTCGCGCCGGCGCCGAGCGCGAACGAGATCGGGTCGACGGGATGGTCGATCGTGCCGGCCGGCGTCGACTTCGACTTCGAGCCGAAGCGCGAGGTCGGCGAGTACTGGCCCTTCGTGAGGCCGTAGATCCGGTTGTTGAACAAGAGGATCTGCAGGTTCACGTTCCGCCGGATCACGTGCAGTAGGTGGTTGCCGCCGATCGAGAGCCCGTCGCCGTCGCCCGTGACGACCCAGACCGAGAGCTCGGGGCGCGCGGCCTTGATGCCGGTCGCGAACGCGGGCGCGCGGCCGTGGATCGTGTGGAAGCCGTACGTGTTCATGTAGTACGGGAAGCGGCTCGAGCAGCCGATGCCCGACACGAACACGACGTTCTCGCGCGGCACGCCGAGCTCCGGCATCACCTTCTGCACGTTCGCGAGGATCGAGTAGTCCCCGCAGCCCGGGCACCAGCGCACGTCCTGATCGCTGACGAAGTCCTTGCGGGTGAGCGTGGTCGCGGCGGCCATTAGGCCTTTCCTCCGAGCATCTGGGCGATGCGTGCGCGGATCTCGCCGACCTTGAAGGGCTGGCCGACGACTTTGCTGAGGCTCTCGGCCGGCACCAGGTACTCTGCGCGGAGCAGGCGCCAGAGCTGGCCGGCGTTCAGCTCGGCGACGAGCACTTGCTTGAAGCGGCGCAGCACGTCACCGAGGTTCGGCGGGAACGGGTGCAGGTGGCGGATGTGGAGGCTGGAGACGTCCTGGCCTTCCTCGCGCGCGGCGTCGACCGCCGATCGGATCGCGCCGAAGGTGCCGCCCCAGCCGACCACGAGCAGCTCGCCGCGGTCGCTGCCGTTCACTTCCACCGGCGGCAGATCGTGCGCGATGCGCCGGATCTTCTCCGCGCGCAGGAAGCCCATCCGGCCGTGGTTCTGCGGCGTGTACGAGACGTTGCCGGTCTTCTCTTCCTTCTCGAGGCCGCCGATGCGGTGCTCGAGGCCCGGCGTGCCCGGGATCGCCCACGGCCGCGCGAGCGTCTCCTCGTCGCGCAGGTACGGGAAGAAGCCCTCCGGATTCGTGCGGTGCTCGACCTTCATGCGCGGCAGCGTCTTCACGTCGGGGATCAGCCACGGCTCGGAGCTGTTCGCGATGTAGCCATCGCTCAGCACGACCACGGGGGTCATGTACTTCACCGCCATCTGCGCTGCTTCGATCACGACATGGAAGCAGTCGCTCGGCGTTGCCGCCGCGAGGATTGGCAGCGGGCTCTCGCTGTTGCGGCCGTACATCGCGGCGAGCAGGTCGGCCTGCTCGGTCTTCGTCGGCAGGCCGGTCGACGGGCCGGCGCGCTGGATGTCGATGATCACGACCGGCAGCTCGGTCATCACCGCGAGGCCGACCGCTTCCTGCTTCAGGATGAAGCCGGGGCCGCTGGTCGTGCACATGCCGAGATGGCCGGCGTACGACGCGCCGATCGCGACGCTCGCTGCCGCGATCTCGTCCTCCGCCTGGAAAGTGCGAATCCCGAAATTGCGGAACGCCGACAGCTCGTGCAGCACGTCGCTCGCCGGCGTGATCGGATACGCGCCGAGGAAGACCGGCTTCTCGAGGCACTGACCCGCGGCGATGATTCCGTACGCGAGCGCGACGTTGCCGGTGATGTTCCGGTAGACGCCGGGCTGGATCTTCGCCTTCGGAATCACGAACGAGACCGGGAACAGCTCGGTGGTCTCCCCGAAGTGGAGGCCCGCCTTCAGCGCGCGGATGTTCGCCTCGCGGATCTCGCCCTTGAAGCGCGCCTCGAGCCAGCGCAGCGTCGGCTCGATCGGCCGGTTGTAGAGCCAGTACACGAGGCCGAGACCGAAGAAGTTCTTCGAGCGCTCGGTCTCGCGCGTGCCGAGCTTCAGGTCTTCCAGCGCCTTGTGCGTCAGCTGGCTGAACGGCACGTCGACGACGCGGAACTTCTCGCGCAGCGCCGGCAGCGGGTCGCCCTGATAACCGGCGCGCTCGATGTTCTTCGCGACGAACGCGTCGCTGTTGAGGATGACCATGCCGCCGGCGCGCACGTCGTCGACGTTCGCGCGCAGCGCGGCGGGGTTCAGCGCGACGAGCACGTCGGGCTGGTCGGCCGGCGTGCGGATGTCCGTCGACGCGAAGTGGATCTGGAAGCCGGAGACGCCGGCCAGCGAGCCTGCGGGCGCGCGGATCTCGGCGGGGAAGTCGGGGAAGGTCGAGAGGTCGTTGCCGGCGAGGGCGGTCGCTTCGGTGAACTTCGTTCCGGTCAGCTGGATCCCGTCGCCCGAGTCGCCCGCGAACCTCACCGCGACGCGCTCGATCTCCTCGACCGGCTTCTTGTTTTCCGACACGTGCCCTCTCTCTCTGACGGGGGACCGACCAACGGGACTGACCGGGCTTCCACCCGGCAGGTCGAGCATTGTATCCAGACTTCCGCGATTTCCCGTGCTGGGGCGGAAGTTCCGGGGCGCCGCATCTGGTCAAAAACGGGAGGTTTCCGAAAAGACGTGTGGCGCGGCGGGGTTCATGGCGCCGTCTGCGCCTCTGAGACTCAAGCCTGCCGGTCGCGGTGCCGAAACGAAGCCCATGTTCTTCCTTCGCCGACTGCGGCCGCTCGAGGTGTCGGGCGCGCGAGTTCGCTCGCTGCGGGCGTCGCTGAACGCGCCGGTGCTCTCGACCGCGGATCTGCCGGTCGGCACCGCGCGCTCGCTGATCATCGTCCACCGCGAAGCGCGCGGTGGTTGGGATGCGACCGTGGCCGTGCGCTCCGAGCGCGGCGGCGAGATTGCGTACTGGAGCTTCGACGGCGAGCTGGCGACCGAGACCGACCTCGACGTCGCGAGCGACGCTGCGCTCACGTTCGCCGAGAGCCTCGGCTTCGTGTTCGACGACACGGTGATCCGAGCGGGCGACGAGGCCGAGAAGCAGTGGCGCGCGTGGCTGAAGGGCAATGCGCCCGCGCTCTCCGCGGGCAACGAGATCCCCGAGCTCGAGCTGACCGACCTCGCGAACGAGGAGGCGGCCAGCCCGGCCCCGAGGATCCAGCCGAGCATCGCGCAGGCCCCTGCCTCGAGCGTGCCGAAGGCGGCAGGGCCCGAGCCGCTCGCGCGGCCAGCGCCGCCGGTGAAGTCGCTTTCGAAGTTCCGCGCGCGCGACGCGGAGCCGGCTGCGAAGGGCGAGAAGTCCTCGGCGCGCCAGCCGCTCGCGCGCCTTCAGCTCGTGAAGCGCCGTTCGCCCGAAGAGGAGCGCAAGCACCTGCTTCGGCGGCTGCTCACTTCGTTCTGACGTCCGACATTCGATGGGAGGGGAACGCCATGGCACGCCTGACTTCACTCGCGCTCGCGGCGCTCGCCGCGGCGCTGCTCGGCTGCGCGAGCGCGCCGACGAGCAACGCGCGCCCCTTCGTCTCCGAGGACGCAGAGCGCGAGGCGCGCTCGCATCACAACCAGGGCGCGAGCATGCTGAGCGAGGGCAAGGTCCCGCACGCGATCCGCGAGCTGCGCGCGGCCGCCGGCTTGAATCCGAACGACCCGTGGATTCGCCTTGCGCTCGGCGAGGCCTACCGGCTGCGCGGGATGATGGACGAGGCGCAGCACGAGATCCGCGAGGCGCTGGCGATCGATCCGAAGTTCCAGGAAGCGCACCT
>DASTOI010000880.1:0-8307 GCA_035762585.1 Myxococcota bacterium | reverse complement strand
CATCGCGACCCCCGGAATGCTCTACTTCCGCCTCCCGCTGCAGCTCGTCGCGCTCGTGTGGACGTGGTGGGCGACCAAGCCCGATCCGGCGCTGGCGGTTGCATGAAGGCGGAGCGTTTCTTCACGCTCGTCTGGCGCGCGAATGGGCTGATTCTGCTCGTGGTAGGCGCCGCCGGATTGTTGGCGCTGGCGGCTGGCCTCGCGTTCTGGGCAATCGGAAAGCTCACTCGTGACGAGCCCCCACCGCCAACCGAAGTCGCTGGCCGGGACGTCACGCGCTGGAACTCGCGCCTCGGATGGGTCCATCGAGTCGAGGGAACGTTCGTGCTCCGCGTGGCACTCACGACGGAGGAGGAGATCGAGCAAACGCGCACGCGGGCGACGCTGAGCAGCGGGGGAACCTACTTCTACGAATCGTACGGCGGCTCGACCCAGAACTACTTCTATGTCGACCTCTCGACGGGTACCGCTCGCTGGCTATTGCCCGGGAATGATCAGCTGATCCCCGGCACCATTGATTTGCCGGGCCGCGGTTTCTCATCCGGCGGTGAGTACTTCGTCGTCGATGGAGCGGATCCCCGCGGCGCGCCGCCGCCGATCGTCACGGTCTTCCAGATCATCGAGCGCGACACGAACGAAGATGGGCGCCTGGGATCGGGCGACGAATCCTCGATCGCCCTCGCGAAGCCGGATGGCTCTCGATTCACGCGCCTCCTCGATCGCGTGGACGAACTGCACGCAAGCGAGCTGAACGGCGGCGCGCTCTCCATTCTCTACACGCGCGAGCGCGTCCTGCGCCTCGCCCGCATCGAGCTGCCCGCGTTCCGCATCGCGAGCGACATCGAGCTGAAAGCGGTGCAACCGCAATAGCGGGCCCGAAAACGTCTGGCGTCGCCCAACGCTCGATGCTTTCTTCCGCCCGCCCCACTGCTGGAGCTGCCGATGGCCCTCGAAATCCTCCGCGACCCGCGCCTCGAGCAGGTGGAGTGGCGCGATCTCTGTGATCTCTCGCGGCTCGAAGTCGCCTACGAGGTCGCGATCTATCTGCCCTGGCTGATCGCCTCGTGCACGCTCGCGTGGCTCGGCACGCAGGGCAGCTGGCTGTGGTTCGTCCCCGCGCTGGCGAGCTCGTTCATGTTCTTCCTGTGCGGGCTGCGCCAGGTGCACAACGCGTTCCACTATGCGGTCGGCGTCTCGCCGCGCGCGCACGAGTGGCTGATGTTCGTGCTCTCGCCGCTGATGATGAGCGCGATGCACGCGGTGCAGTGGAATCACCTGCGCCATCACCGGCACTGCATGGACGACGACGACGTCGAGGCGCTGAGCGCGCGCATGCCCGGCTGGAAGGCCCTCATTACCGGACCGCAGTTTCCGCTGCGCCTGCACCACGCGGCGCTCACGCTCGCGAAGCCGCGCATCCGCCACTGGATCTACGCGGAGCTCGCGGCGATGGCGGCGATGGTCGTGCTCGCGTTCGGCGTGCTCGACTTCGGCTGGCTCCAATACCACGTGATCGCGATGTCGGTCGGCCAGTGCTTCTCGGCGTTCTTCGCGGTGTGGACGGTGCACCACGACTGCGACCGCACGCACTTCATCGCGCGCACGCTGCGCAACTCGGCGAAGTCGTTCGTCAGCTACGACATGTTCTATCACGTCGAGCATCACCTCTTTCCGGCGGTGCCGACCTGCCATCTGCACCAGCTCGCGAGACGCCTCGACGTCGCGACGCCGGAGCTCCGGTCGAAGAACGTTTGGTAGGCGCCGTGCGCCGCGCGCAGCGCTGACCGATGGGCGCGCTGCGCCGCGTCGTCGTGCTCGGCGCGGGCGGGGAGATGGGCGCGCGCGTGTGCCGCCTGATGGCGCGCGTGCCGGAGGTCGAGCTGTTAGGCGTCTCGCGGAGCGCGCGCGGGCCGGCGGGCGTCGCGATGGCGCGCGGCGACCTGCGCGAGCCGGCGAGCGTCGCGGCGCTCTTGCGCGCCGGCGATCTCGTCGTGAACTGCGTCGGGCCGTTTCACTACGACGCAGACGTGCTCGTCGGCGCGTGCATCGCGGCGCGCGCGCACTACTGCGATCTCGCGGACGACGTCGCGTTCGTGGAGCGCGCGCGCGCCGCGGCGGCGAGGCACGGCGCGGAAGCGAACGGCGTGCTCGTCTGCACCGGCGCGTCGACGATTCCGGGCATCACGGGCGTGCTCGCGCACGCGTTCGAGCGCGCGCCGCGCGCGGCCGAGATCGCGCGCGTGTCCGTGTACCTGAGCGTCGGCTCGCGCAATCCGGTGAGCGCGGGTCTGCTCGCGAGTGTGCTCGCGCCGCTCGGCCGTCGCATGCCCGACGGCGCGCGCTGCTTCGCAGGGCTTCGCGCGCTGCGCTCGAGCGACGGCCGGCTGCTGCGCTTCGGCGCATACCCCGCCGCGTTTCCGCGCGGCGAGCTCGCGATCGGCGCGCGCGCGGCGCCCGCGCGCTTCTGGTTCGGCTTCGATCGCGCCGCGCTCAGCGCGCTGCTCAGGCTCGCGGCGCCGGCGCTCGCGCAGCTTCCGCGCGAAGCGATCGCGCCGCTCGCGCGCGCGCTGCTCCCGCTCGCGCGCGCGGCGCCGCTGTTCGGCACGCCGCGCGGCCTGCTCGCGCTCGTCGCCGAGGACGCCGCGGGCCGCGAGCTCGCGCGCATCGAGCTTTCCGCGAACGAGCGTGGGCTCGACGTCCCGGCAGCGCCGCCAATCTGGCTGGCGACGCGCCTCGCACGAGCCCCCGCGCCTTCCGGAGCGCGAGAGCTCTCGGAGCTCGTGCCGCTCGAAGATGTGATCTCATGGGCGCAGGCGGAGCCGCAGCTGCGGCTCCACTTGCCCGGAGGAGCGGACGCGTGAGCTGGCGCCTCGACACGCTCCTCGCTCTCGCGCTCAGCGACGCGGGCGCCGCCCTCGCCGGCGATTCCGCCGTTCCCGGCAGCGCGCCCCAACGCGGATTGGTGGCCGGCGGCGAGGTCGAGCTCCGCTGGCCGGTCGCGATCGACTCGCTGAGCGCGGAGATCGGGTACATCCCCGTTTCGTGCGATCTCGAAAAGAATGGGAACAGAGCGACGTGCCCGATTCCGGTGACGCTCGGGCCGGCACGTGGCCGCTCGACGCCGAGATCGGCCTCGAGGGGCGTTACGTGAGCGCGCGCCATCTGCTCGATCTGCGCGTGCCGGCGGTGATCCGTTCTTCGCGGCAGCTGGTCGCGCCCGGTGACACGATCGAGCTCGACCTCGAAGCTCCGATCCCGACCGGCGAGGAGCTCGAAGTGATCTTCCGCGGCCCGCAGCTCGACGAGATCGTGAGGCCGCAGCAGCTGCTGTCGACGCGCCTGCGCGTACGGGTTCCGGCGAGAGTCGCCGCCGAAGTTCCGCAGATCGTGCTGCGCGTGCGCGACGTCGAATCCGCGCCGTTCATCGGCATCGCGGTGAAGCGCTGGATGCGCTGGGTGCGGGGCTGGACCGCGTTCGCGAGCGCAGGCGTCGTGATCGGCGCGGTCGCCGCCGTTCTGGTCGTCATCACGCAGCCTGCGAAGCTGCGCCGATGAGCGCCGTCCACGATCTCGGCGGGCGCCCCGGCTTCGGGCGCATCGAGCGCGAGGCGCGCGAGCCGGTCTTCCACGCGCGCTGGGAGAGCCGCGTGATGGGCATGGTCTACGCGATCCGCCGCGCGAATTGGCTGAACCTCGACGCGTTCCGGCACGGCATCGAGCGGATGGATCCGGCGCGCTACCTGGCGGCGAGTTATTACGAGCGCTGGCTCGCATCGCTCGAGCGCACGCTGCCGGAAGTCGGGGCGCTCACGCCGGGCGCAGCGCCACCGCCGGCGGGCCCGTACGGCTTCGAGCGCGAGGTCGGCGCACCGGCGCGCTTCGCGGTCGGCAGCACGGTGCGCGTGCGAGCGCGCAAGCCGGTCGGCCACACGCGCCTGCCCGGCTACGCGAGCGGGAAGCGCGGCACCGTCGTGAGCGTGCGCGGCGGCTACGTGTTCCCCGATACGAACGCGCACGGGCTGGGCGAGCAGCCGCAGCATCTCTACTCGGTGCGGTTCTCGGCGCGCGAGCTGTGGGGCGAGAGCGCGGAGCCGCGCACGAGCGTTTGCATCGATCTGTTCGAGCCCTACCTCGAGGCTGACCCCGTTCCGAGCAGCGCCGAGGAGACGCGCGATGGCGCATGAGCACGATCACGACGGCGAGCACGGGCACGATCACGCGCACGAGCCGAGCGATCCCGAGGCTGCGCGGCTCGCGCTGCGCGCCGAGGCGCTCGAGGCGCTGCTCGTCGAGCGCGGCATCGTGCGGCGCGAGAGCATCGACGCGATCGTCGCGCGCTACGAGAACGAGATCGGGCCGCTGAACGGCGCCAAGCTCGTCGCGCGCGCGTGGAGCGATCCCGAGTTCAAGCGCCGGTTGCTCACCGACGCGCGCGCCGCGATAGCAGAGCTCTCGCTGCCGATGGGCGAGACCGCGACGCCGATCGTCGTCGTCGAGAACTCGCCCGGCGTGCACAACGTCGTCGTCTGCACGCTCTGCTCCTGCTACCCGTCGTCGTTGTTAGGGCTGCCGCCGCGCTGGTACAAGAGCCCGCCCTACCGCGCGCGCGTCGTGCGCGAGCCGCGCGCGGTGCTGCGCGAGTTCGGGCTCGAGCTGCCCGAGTCGACCGACGTGCGCGTCTGGGATTCGAGCGCCGAGCTCCGCTACATGGTGCTGCCCGAGCGCCCGCCCGGAAGCGAGCGCGCGAGCGAGGCGGAGCTGGTGGAGCTCGTCTCGCGCGATTCGCTGATCGGCGTCGCGCTCGCGGGCCCGCCCGCAGAGGCGCCGCGTGAGCGGTGATCCGCTCGCCGCGCTGGGAACGAAGGCGCCGCCGCGCAAGAACGGCGAGCTCCACTTCGACGAGGCATGGGAGAGCCGCGTGTTCGGTCTCACGATGTCGCTGCATGAAGCCGGCGCCTTCGCGTGGGGCGAATTCCAGGCGGAGCTGATCGCGTCGATCGGCGCTTGGGAACGCGCGCACGCGAGCGAAGCGCGCAGCGAGGCGAAGCCGAGCGAAGTCGAACAGTGGCCTCGGAGCGGGGAAGGAGGCAGCGCGGGCGCTGGCCGCGCTGCCCCGTTACCGACGAGCGGCGCGGGCTTTCACTATTGGGCGTACTGGCTCGAAGCGTTCGAGCGTCTCGCCGCGCGCAAGGGCTTGCTCGAATTGGCGGCGCTCGACGCCCGCGCCGCCGAGCTCGCCGCTCGCCCCGCCGGCTGGGACCACGCCCGGGTGTGATCCCCGTCGCAGTTGTTGCACGCTGGTCGGGTTCGAATGAAACCGAACTCCGCGGGGTCTCGTACCGCGGATCAGGCGCAATCCGCGCCAAACGGAGGATCTCAGGTGAACAAGACTGCAGCTCTCGCCGCGGCGGCCGCGGCGCTCTTCCTCACGAGCGTGCCGCTCGCAGCATCCGCCGCCGACGAGGCGAAGGTGAAGTGCGAAGGCGTGAACGCCTGCAAGGGCCAGGGCGCCTGCTCCGGCGCCGGCCACGACTGCGCCGGCAAGAACGCCTGCAAGGGCCAGGGCTACGTCGAGATGACCCAGGCCGAGTGCGACGCGGCGAAGGCAAAGGCCGCCGAGAAGATGTGAGAGCACGCGCCGCTCTCGCGGCGCGCGCAAACATCGCTTGTCGCTTTCAACGATCGTCACGGATCGATCGACCGACGGAGGGCGGAGCCTCCCGCTCCGCCCTCCCGAGGCGCCCTATCTCGGCGTCGGCATCGGGCTGCGGCCGCGGCACTACGCAGAGATCGCAGCCTGCCGCGGCGCCGGCGCGGATTTCTTCGAGGCGATCTCGGAGAACTACATGCTGCGCGGCGGCCGCCCGCTGCGCATTCTCCACGAGGTGCGCGAGCTCGCGCCGCTCGTGCTGCACGGCGTCTCGCTCGATCTCGGCGCGAGCGATCCGCTGGACGCGAAGTACCTGAGAGATCTCGCCGCGCTCGCGGAGCGCTTCCAGCCGGCGTGGCTCTCCGATCATCTGTGCTGGACGGCGCACGGCGGCGCGCACCTGCACGATCTGCTGCCGCTGCCTCACACCGAGGAAGCCGTGCGCCACGTCGCCGCTCGCATCCGCGAGGTGCAGGACCGCCTCGGCCGCCGCATCGCGATCGAGAACGTGTCGAGCTACGTGCGCTTCGAGCACGACGAGCTCGGCGAGGGCGAGCTCCTCGCCGCGATCGCGCGCGAGGCCGACTGCGGAATCCTGCTCGACCTCAACAACCTGTTCGTGAACGAGCACAACCACGGCGCGAGCGCCGAGGCCGCGATCGCGGCGCTCGATCCGGCGCGCATCTTCCAGATCCATCTCGCGGGCCCGAGCGAGGCGCACGCGCTCTTGATCGACACGCACGATCATCCGGTGCGCGACGAAGTGTGGGCGCTCTACGAGCGCACGATCGCGCGGCTCGGGCCGGTCTCGACGCTGATCGAGTGGGACGCGGAGATCCCGCCGTGGGAGCGGGTCGTCGCGGAGGCGGCGCGCGCGCGAGAGATCGTCGAACGACTCTGGCCCGCCGACGTGCGCGCGAGGGCGGCCGCGTGAGCGCTCGGCTCGCGAGCGCGCAGCGCGATTTCGCCGCGTGGGTGATGGCGCGCGAGGCGCCCGCATTCACGCCGGGGTTATCAGGCGACGCCCGCGCCGATGCGCGCGAGCGGCTCGGCATCTACCGGCATGCGTTCCTCGCGCGGCTCGTGGAAGTGCTGGCGGACGATTACCCGGCGCTGAAGCGCGCGCTCGGTGATGCGGGTTTCGACGCGCTCTCCGCGGCGTACGTGCATGCGCTTCCCTCGCGCAGCCCCTCGCTGCGCGATCTCGGCGCGCGGCTGCCGAGCTTCATCGCCGAGCACGCGGCCGGACGCGAGTGGGCTGCGAGCGCGCCGTGGGCCGCCGATCTCGCGCGCCTCGAGCTCGCAGTGACCGACGCGTTCGACGCCGAGGATGCGCGCCCGCTCGTGCGCACGGATCTCGCCGCGATCGCGCCCGCGCAGTGGGGCGATCTCTCGCTCTCCCTAATGCCTGGCGCTCAGCTGCTCGCGCTGGCGTGGCCGGTGCGCGTGCTCCGCTCCGCGCACGACGCCGAGCAGCCGCTCGCGCTGGAGGTGCTCACGCGTCGCAGCGAGCGCGTGCTCGTGTGGCGCCGAGACGAGCGCGTGCTGCACCGCGAGGTCGAGGCCGGCGAGGCCGAGCTGCTCGCGCGCCTCGCCGCCGGCGCGCGCTTCGGCGAGCTGTGCGCGCTCGCCGCCGAGGCGCGCGGCGACGCCGCCGGCGCGGCATTCGCCGCCGAGTTGCTCGGGCGCTGGGTCGAAGACGAGCTGCTGCGCGCGCTCGAGAGCGCGCGCTAGGCGGTCACCACGATCGTGTCGGCGACGTCGTCGTGCAGGCACTTCCGCGAGTCGCGAAAGATCGAGAGCATGTCGGCGAACACGACGAACGGCCCGACGAGCGGAATCTGCGCGACCAGCTGCAGCGGAATCACGCGCAGGCCGAGGTAGCGCCCCAGCGAGACGCGAGAGCCGTCGCTGCGCACGACGCGGATCTTCATCAGGCGCTTCCCGATCGTCTGGCCGCTGCGCGCCATCATGAACAGGTTGATCGCCAGCACCGCGAGCAGCAGCAAGGCGCAGATCAAGATCCCGATCTCGGAGGGCTTTCCGCCCGAGGCCAGCGGAATCGCGATCGACGCGAAGACGGCGAACACGACCACGTTGTCGAGCAGCGTCGCGGCCAGCCGCGTGGAGCGCTCCGCCAACGAGAGGTCCTGGGAAAAGGGAGCGAGCAGATCCGCCTGCGGCGGCCGATAAAACGTGTCGGTCATGGCTTCACCTCGGCCCGGTGAGATCGGCCGACCCGCTGACCGACTCGAGCGGATTCCGTAATTCCCTAAGCGCTTATCGTAGGCGCATTAGGCAGTCACCACGATCGTCCGACTGGCGAGGTCCGTGGAAGACGCAACCGGAACCGTGAGATCCGCCGCGGGCGGTCGATAGAAGCCCTCCGGCATCCCTAAGCGCTCGCCGCCGAAGGCGCCTCGGTCTCGAACTCGATGCGCGGCGGCACGGTGTTCAGGCCGAGCCGCTCGGCGAGCCTGATCACGCCGTAGTGGAACACCGGAATCATCACGAGCGTGAAGACGGTGCTGAACAGCAGGCCGCCGATCACCGCGGTCCCGATCGCGGCGCGGCTCTCGGCGCCCGGGCCCATCGGAACGACGAGCGGCACGGCGCCGAGGATCGAGGTCATGCTCGTCATCAGGATCGGCCGGAAG
>DASTOI010000879.1:0-4565 GCA_035762585.1 Myxococcota bacterium | reverse complement strand
CGTTCAGCCACGCCGGGCTCGCGCAGCTGCTGCAGAAGCCGATCGCCGCAGCGCAGCAGCTTCGCGGCGAGCTGCCCCGCGCGCTCACCGTGCCCGACGCGCGCGTCGCGCTCACGACGAACGGCGGCGCGGGCGCGCTGTTCTGCGACGTGCTGCTGCTCGGAACGGAGCCGGCATGAGCGCCCGCCCACTGCCGCGCCCGACGGCGCTCTCGCAGCCGCATTGGGATGGCGCGCGCGCCGGGGTGCTGCGCGTGCAGCGCTGCGGCGACTGCGGCGCCTGGGTGTTCATCCCGCAACCGCTCTGCACGACCTGCCAATCGGACGCACTCGTCTGGAGCGAGAGTCGGGGACACGGAAGTGTGTACAGCTTCACGATCGTGCATCGCGCGCCGCATCCCTCGTTCGCGACGCCGTATGCGGTCGCGATCGTCGCGCTCGACGAAGGCTTCGAGATGCTCGCGAACCTCGAATGCGAGCGCGCGCAGATCTCCGTCGGCATGCGCGTGAGAGTCGCGTTCCGCGCGCTCTCCGCGGAGATCTCACTTCCGTACTTCGTTCGCGAGTGAGCGAGTGCGCGCCGCGCTCGCTCGCCGTGCTTTCGCATGCGACCGAACGGTCGACTTCAACGAGCGGCGCATGAAGCTCGCATGAAGCGCACGCCCGCGCGGAGATTTTCTCCCGTACAAGGACCTTGATGCTTGACTCTCGATTCGCGGCGCGTTTACCCTGCGAACCCTCGGGGTCGACTCTTCCGTCGGCACCGCTGTGCACGCCCCCAACTTCCCCATCCTTCCCATCCAGGAGATGCGCGCCCACATGACGCAGGTCAGTCGACACCGCGCGAAGGCCGTGGCCTTTGCGTTTCTCGCCGCGATGCCACTCGCAGCGGCGACGGGAGCCAGCGGTCAGTCGCTCGACTCCATCATTCAGGCGCAGGCCGCCGCGGATCGCGAAGCTTCCGCCGCTCAGGAGCGCATCGGCAAGCTCAACGACGAGACCAACGACGCGGCCGCGCGCTACCGACAGGCGCTCTCGGACGTCGACAGCCTGACGCGCTTCAACCAGCAGCTCCGCACGCAGGTGAAGTCGCAAGCCGACGAGATTGCGCTGATCCAGCGGCAGCTCGGCGAGGTCGACACGACCGGCCGCGAGATCCAGCCGCTGATGCAGAAGATGGTGGACACGCTGGTTCGCTTCGTGGAGCTCGACGTGCCGTTCCTCAAGGAAGAGCGGACGGCGCGCGTCACGCGGCTCAAGGAGATCATGCCGCGCGCGGACGTGACGATCTCGGAGAAGTACCGGCGCATCCTCGAGGCCTATCAGATCGAGCTCGATTACGGACGTTCGCTCGACACCTATCAGGGAAATCTGCCGGGCGGCGAGAACGGCGAGGACAAGACCGTCGAGTTCGTGCGGCTCGGGCGCGTCTCGCTGATGTATCAGACGCCGGACGGGGAAGAGACCGGCTACTGGAATCAGAACACGGGAGAGTGGGTCGTCGACGACGACTATCAGGAGGCGGTGCTGAAGGCCATCAAGGTCGCCAAGAAGCTTGGCGCCCCTGACCTCCTCGAGGTGCCGGTCCCGGCGCCGAAGGCGGAGGTCCAGTCGTAATGCGCGCCCGAACACTCACTCTCTCGATCGCAATCACTGCGCAGCTCATCGCGGGCGGCGCGCTGGCTCAGACGGCGAACACGCTCGCGGATTTGCTGAAGGAAGTGCAGAACTCGCGGGCCGCGGAGCAGAAGATCAACGCGGAGCGCGAGCGCGAGTTCCGCGCGGCGCGCGACCAGCAGCAGGCCAAGATGGCCGACGCTGAGCGCAAGAAGAACGCGGCGGAGGCGGAGAGCAACTCGCTCTCGGCGCAGTACGACGCGAACGAGCTCCGCATCAACGAGCTGAACGAGCTGCTTCGCCAGCGCCAGGGCAACCTCGGCGAGCTGTTCGGCGTCACGCGCCAGATCGCGGGCGAGATCTCCAATTCGCTGGCCGATTCGCTGATCAACTCCGAGTTCCCGCTGGTCGAGGGCCAAGAGGACCGCGTCGAGTTCCTGAAGCGCATGGCCGACGCGAAGTCGCTCCCGTCGATCACCGAGCTCGAGCGCATGTGGTTCGAGATTCAGCGAGAGATGACAGCAAGCGGCGCGGTCGTGAAGTACAACGCGCAGGTCGTCCAGCCGGACGCCACCTTGGAGGAAATGGAGATCGTCCGCGTCGGCGGCTTCACCGCCACGGCCGGCGACGAATACCTCGTGTACAAGGATGGCGCGCTCAAGGTGCTGCCGCGGCAACTCTCCGGCGGCGCACGCGGCCTGGCGTCCGATCTCGCGGAAGCCCAGGGCGACGAATACGTCGAAGCCGTCGTCGACCCGGCCCGCGGCGTCCTCCTCGAGCTCGTCACCGAGCGCCCGAGCTGGGTGCAGCGCTTCATCGATTCGGAGCCGATCGTCTACTTCATCCTGTTCGTCGGCTTCGTCGGCGCGGCGCTCTCGGTCGTGCAGACCCTCTATCTGCTCGGCGAGCGCGCGCGCGTGCGGCGCCAGCTCGGTCAGGTGGCGAACCCGTCGAACGACAACGCTCTCGGTCGCGTGCTCGCTGCCTTCCGCGGCGACCCGAACCGGATCGAGGAAGACGCCGAGGTGGCAGAGCTCCGCATCTCCGAGGCTGTGCTCCGCGAGGTGCCGAAGCTCGAGCGTTTCCAGGCGTTCCTGCGCCTCGCCGTCGCCGCCGGCCCGCTGCTCGGTCTCGTCGGAACGGTGGTCGGCATGATCATCACGTTCCAGAGCATCACCGAGTCGGGCCAGAGCGATCCGCGCCTGATGGCGGACGGCATCGGCCAAGCGATGATCGCCACCGTCGCCGGTCTCGGCATCGCGATCCCGCTGCTCTTCGTCAATGCGTTCCTCGGCTCGATGTCGAGAGGCATCGTCCAGGTGCTCGACGAGCAGAGCACGGGCCTGCTGGCCGAGAGCATCGAGAAGCGACGTGGGTAGCCTCGACTTCATCGCCGCGACGAAGGACCTAACCAACCAGGGCGGCCCCTTCGTCTGGTTGATCTTCCTGAATGGCGCGCTGCTCTGGATGCTCGTCGCCGAGCGTTACTGGTTCTTCCGGAACCGGCTCCCGGGAATGGCGGATGAGCTTCACGCGAAATGGGTCGCGCGTCGCGACCACCGCTCCTGGTCCTCGCGGCAGATCCGCCGCGCGATGATCTCGAGCCTGAACGGGGCGATGACCGCGGGACTCCCCGTGCTCAACATGCTCGTTCCGCTCGCACCGCTGCTGGGGCTGATTGGGACTGTGAGCGGCATGCTCGAAGTGTTCGACTCGATGGCGCTGCGGGGCTCGGCCGATGCGCGCACGATGGCCAGCGGCGTCTCCACGGCGATGATCTGCACGATGACCGGCCTCGCGGTGAGCATCACGGGCCTCTACCCGCAGTACTACTTCCGAAACCGAGCGCGGCGCGAAACCGAGCTCCTCGCGGATAGGTTCACCTTCTAACCATGCGCATCCGTCGACATCACGCCGAGGCGCACGAGAGCCACACCGGTATCGATCTCGCCCCGATGCTCGACTTCGTCACCAACCTGCTGATCTTCTTCATCATCACGGCGGTATTCGTGAAGGAGGTCTCGCTCGAGGTCAATCGGCCGACGGGCGAGATGACCCAGGAGCAGCAAGACGATCCCAAGAAAGCCGCGATCCCGATCTCGGTGCTGGCGGACGGAACGATCTGGGTGGACAACCGCGAGGTGGACGTGCGCGCCGTGCGTGCGAATGTCGAGCGAATCAAGGCGGTCCGACCCGAGGCCGGCGTTCTGATCGTTGCCGATCAGAACGCGCCGACGGGGACCGTCGTCGACGTGATCGACGCGGCTCGGCTCGCGGACGTCTTCAACATCACCTTCACGACGGGGCAATGAGGCGGCGGAATGCAATCGCAACGACACGCGCCGGAGAGTGAAGACCACGGCATCGACCTCGCGCCGATGCTCGACTTCATGGTCAACCTGTTGATCTTCTTCATCATCACGACGTCGTTCGTGAAGGAAGCCGGGATCACGGTCACGAAGCCGGAAGCGATGACGCCCGAGCAGCGCGATCACGGCAACATCATGATCGCGGTGACCGAGAGCGGCGATCTCTGGATGGACCGCCAGCAGGTCGACTTCCGGCGGGTGCGCTCGATCGTCGAGCGGCTCGCGATCGAACGCCCCGACGACTCGGTCGTGATCATCGCTGACAAAGCGTCCAAGGCCGGCGTCGTCGCGCGCGTGATGGACGAGGTGAAGGCGGGCGGAATCAACGAGGTGTACATCGCCGCCGACGACGCATCGGGAGGCCAATGAGATGCTCTCGGCATTGCGCTTTCCGATCACGCTGGCGGCGGGCGGGTTCCTGACTTCGCTCGTGTTCCTGTTGCTGTGGGTGTTCATCCATTCCGGCGAGCCACCGGAGCTGGATACCCAGCAAGCGAGGCGGATCGAGTTCACGCGCCTGCGCCGCGATACCGAGACTGCGTCGAAACGGCAGTCGAAGGTGCAGCGCGACCGGCCCGAC
>DASTOI010000878.1:0-2104 GCA_035762585.1 Myxococcota bacterium | reverse complement strand
GCGCTTCGCGAGCGCGGCGATCAGATCCTGCTCGAGCGGGCTCGCGTTCACGGCGCGCGCCTGCGCCTCTTGCAGCGCCGCCCACGCGGCCTTCGCGGCGGCGGCGTCCATCGGCCAGTTGATGTTCGGGCCGTACGCGAGCGCGACGCCCCAAGAGCAGATCGCGCACTTCGGATCGAGCTTCGCCGCGTACTCGAAATCGCGGATCGCCTTCGCGTGATTGAAGCCGTAGGTCTGCGCGATGCCCTGATCGAAGTAGCGCTGCGCGAGCGGAACTTGGCTGCTGATCGCGAAGTGATGCGAGCCCATCTCGCGCAGCGGCGGCGCCTCGGGCGCCGCGGCGGCGGGCTTCGCGGCGGCCGTCGGTGTCGCGCCCGGCCCACCTCCGCCGGTGCAGGCCGCCGCAGCGAGCGCGGCGGCGAGGAACCAAAGGGGAACTCCACGCGAATCGAGATTGCTCATGCGATCCCTCCCTAGTGCACCGCATTCTGCACCGAACTCGGCGCAAGCGAACGCTTCTCTGCTCTGGACGTAGGCTCGCCCACGAATCCAACCGGTTCCCGCGCATCACGGGGCTTTTTTCATGCAGCGCGGTCGGCGAAGATACGCCGCCATGAGCACGCCCAGCGCCTCCTCGCAGCACATCGTCGCCGTGATCGGCGGAGCCACGGCCGGCGCGGAAGTGGCGAGCCGCCTCGTCGACGCGGGCATTCGCGTCGTCGTCTTCGAGATGAACCCGCGCCCGTACGGAAAGATCGAGGACGGGCTGCCGCGCTGGCACCACGGCCTGCGTCACAAGGAATACGAGACGATCAGCGAGAAGC
The DNA here is from genome assembly GCA_035762585.1 of Myxococcota bacterium. Taxonomy (GTDB): domain Bacteria; phylum Myxococcota_A; class UBA9160; order UBA9160; family UBA6930; genus VGRF01. The sequence continues at coordinate 1,280 of DASTOI010000878.1, read as the reverse complement.
TCGGGCGCGCGGGCGTCGAGTTCGTGCCGAACACGAAGATCGGGCGCGATCTCTCGTTCGATTCGCTCGCGCGCGAGTGGGGCTTCTCCGCGGTGATCCTCGCGAACGGCGCGTGGCGCGATCGCCCGCTGCCCGTCGAGGGAGCGGACCAGCTCGTCGGCAAGGGCCTGATCTATCAGAACCCGTTCATCGTCTGGTTCAACCACTGCGAAGAGAACGGCTACGCCGGCGAGCGCTTCGTGCCGGAGGACGGCGCGCTGGTCGTCGGCGGCGGGCTCGCGTCGATCGACGTCGTGAAGGTACTGATGCTCGAGACGACGCGCGCGAAGCTGCGCGCGCGCGGCATCGAGCAGGACATGATCGAGCTCGAGGTGAAGGGCATCCCGAAGAGCCTCGAGAAGCACGGCCTCCAGTTCGAGGAATTGGGGCTGCGCGGCTGCACGCTGTTCTACCGGCGGCGCCCGGAGGACATGCCGCTCGCCGAGATCCCCGACGACGCCGACGAGAAGCGCAAGGAGAAAATCCTCTCCGCGCGCCGGCGGCTGCTCGAGACGGCGCAGGAGAAGTACGGCTTTCACGTCGAGGCGCTGGCGGCGCCGGAGAAGCTGCTGGTCGAGAACGGGCGCGTCGTCGGGCTCGTGCTGCGCCGCACCAAGTTCGAAGGCGGAAAGCTGGTGACGACGAACGAGACGTTCGAGCGCCGCGGCGCCTACGTGATCAGCTCGATCGGCAGCATTCCCGAGCCGATCCCGGGCATCGCGACGAAGGGCGAGCTGTTCGCGTTCACGGACTGGGAGCTCGGGCGGCTCGACGGCTATCCGAGCCTGTTCTCCGTCGGCAACGTCGTCACCGGCAAGGGCAACATCGTCGCGTCGCGCAAGCACGCGTCCGAGGTCTACGACGCAGCGATCGCATCGTTCCTCGGCGTCTCCGGCGATGGCCATCAGGCCGAGGCGGTGCTCGCGAGCGCCGCAGCAGGCGCGGCCGGAGCGCAGGCTGCGAAGATCGCGGGCGCGCTCGGCCACGCGGCGCCGCCGCCGGCAGCGACCGTCGACGCGATTCTCGCGCGCGTGCGCGCGCGCCAGCGCGAGGTCGGCTACCCGGGCGATCTGAAGAGCTGGCTCGAGCGCGTCACGCCCGCCGATTTCTCGTAACAACTCCCTCACGAGTCGAGAAGGCACCGCTTGAAACTCAAGTACGGCTGCAATCCGCATCAGAGCTTTGCTTCGATCGAGTCCCTCGATCCTTCCCACTCGCCGATCCGCGTGCTGAATGGCGCG
>DASTOI010000877.1:0-3188 GCA_035762585.1 Myxococcota bacterium | reverse complement strand
CGCAGCCGATCTGCTGCGCCCGAACGCGCTCGGCCTGCGCTACGTGGCGGCCGCTCAGGTCGGCGCGCGCTTCGCTGTGACCCGCTGCGAGTACGACACCCACGTCGAGATGACGCGCGCGGCGCTCGCGGTCCGCGCGTTCGAACGCGATCGGGGCGGCGCGCCGCCGTCGCTCGCGGCGCTCGTACCCGCCTATCTCGACTCCGCGCCGATCGACGGCTTCTCGGGCGCGACGCTGCGCTTCGATCGGCCGCGGCGCGTGGTCTACTCGATCGGCAGCGACCAGATCGACGACGGCGGCCGCGCGATCGAAGGCGACACCGAAGCCCGCGAGCCGCGCTTCGAGCTGCCGCCGCTCGAACCGAGCTGAGCGGCGCCCGCTGCTCGCGGTACCGTGGCCTGCCACGCGAGGAGCAGAGCCATGGCGCGCATCGTCGGCAATCTCGTCCCCGAAGACGACCTCATGCATCCGCTCGGACCGGAGAAGAACTTCAACGAGAGCGCTTACTACAACTTCTTCGACGCGAAGCGTTCGCTCGGCGGCTGGTTCCGGATCGGCAATCGCGCGAACGAAGGCAACGCCGAGCGCACGGTGTGCCTCTACCTGCCCGACGGCCGCGTGCTGTTCAGCTTCGGGCGCCCGTCGATCCCTAACAACGACGCGTTCGACGCCGCCGGCCTGAAGTTCGAGGTGCTCGAGCCGACCGACCGGCACCGCACGACCTTCGAGGGCAACCTGATCGAGCTACGCGAGCCGCGCGAGATGGCCGACCCGAAGACCGCATACCAGAACAATCCGAAGAAGCGCGTCGCCTTCGATCTCGAGCACGTCGCGGTCGGGCCGCTCTACGGCCACAAGGCGGAGGAGAAGCCCGGCGAGGACGCGAGCCAGGGCTTCGCGCGCGCGCACTTCGAGCAGCACATGCGCGTGACCGGCTCGCTGACGATCGACGGCGAGGTGCAGCGCATCGAGGGATTCGGCCTGAGAGATCACTCCTGGGGCCCGCGCTACTGGCAGTCGATCCACAGCTACGAGTGGCTGACGCTGAACTTCGGCGAGGGCCTCGGCGCGATGGTCTCGATCGTGCAGCGCGATCCCGAAGGCAAGGAGACCTCGCGCAGCGGCGTGATCGTGCGCGGCATGGAGATGGAGCGCATCGTCGACGCGCAGATCACCGCCGAATACGAAGACAACGGCCTCTACCACAAGAGCCTCACCGCGAAGGTGAAGACCGAGAGCGGCGCCGAGCACACGATCACCGGCAAGGTGAAGGGCTTCATCCCGCTGCGAAATCGCCGGGAGGGGATGGAGACGTTCATCGGCGAGGGGATGACGGAGTGGCGGCTCGGCGATCAGGTCGGCTACGGGCTGAGTGAGTTCCTGCGGCAGAGGAGCTGACATCCTCGATGAGGAGCCCGCTCCAGGCTCCGCGCGGATTCCTCTTCGATTGGGGCGACACGCTCGTCGAGGAGCTGCGCGAGGACCGCGCCGCCGGCGTCGCGTGGCTGTTCGGGCAGGCGGCGCACGTGCCGTCAGGAGTCGCGCTCGCGGACGTGCTCGCGCGGGCCGAGCGTGTGCGACGCGAAGTCGACGCGCGCCGAATCCCGGGCGAGATCGAGATGTCGTGGCCCCAGCTGATGCGCCTCGTCTTCGATCCGCTCGGCGTGCACTTCGAACTGTCGCTCGCGGAGCTCGAGCTCGGCGCGTGGCAGCGAACCAGCGAGACACGGGAAATCCCCGGAGCGCGCGAGGGTCTCGCGAAGATCCGCGCCGCCGGAATCCCGATCGGCGTCGTCAGCAACACCTCGTTCGGACCGGCTGCGATTCGTCACGAGCTCGAGAAGCACGGGCTCGCCGAGCATCTCGCGTTCGTCACGACGTCGTCCGAATACGGCGTGCGCAAGCCCAACGCGTTGCTCTTCGAGGCGGCCGCTGCGCGGCTCGGCGTCGCCGCGCGCGAGATCTGGTTCGTCGGCGATCGTCTCGACAAGGACGTCGCGGGCGCGAAGGCGGCCGGCATGACCGCGGTGTGGTTCTGCGCGAACGCGAGCGCTGAGCACGGCGATCCCGCTCGGACCGTGATTCCGGACCGCGTGGCGCACAGCTGGGACGAGCTGGTCGCTCTCGCGCACGCGGCCGGCCTCGCTCGCGCGTGACGGCCGGCCTCAGGTAAATCTCCGTCCCTCGTCGAACTCGAACGGAGCCTCCATGTCCGAAGACCGCATCCGCGTGATCCGCAAAGACGGCATTGCCGACGTCCGGCTGAATCGGCCGGACAAGATGAATGCGCTCGATCCGGCGATGTTCGAGGCGCTGGTCGAGACGGGGCGCGATCTCGCGGACGACCGCTCGGTGCGCGTGGTCGTGTTATCAGGCGAGGGGCGCGCGTTCAGCGCGGGGCTCGACATGTCGAGCATGGCGGCGCTGGCGGGCTCGCGCGGCGCGGCGCCGGCTTCGCAGGAGCGGCCGAAGCGGCAGCTGTTCGATCGCGACGCGTCGAGCCCGGCGAACTTCGCGCAGCAGACGGCGTGGGTGTGGCGCGACATGCCCGCGCCGGTGATCGCCGCGCTGCACGGCGTCGCGTACGGCGGCGGGCTGCAGATCGCGCTCGGCGCCGACATCCGCTTCGTCGCGCCCGATGCGAAGCTCTCGATCCGCGAGAGCTATTGGGGACTGATCCCGGACATGGCGGGCACCCAGCTGCTGCGCGGAATCGTGCGGCCCGACATTGCGAAAGAGCTCACGTTCACCGCGCGCATCATCTCCGGCGAGGAGGCGCACGCCCTCGGCCTCGCAACGCACGTCAGCAACACCCCGTACGAATCGGCGATGGAGCTCGCGCGCGAGATCGCCGGCATCAGCCCCGATGCGATTCGCGCCGCGAAGTCGCTCTTGAACGAGGCGCCGCTCGTCTCGCCCGAGGCGGGCCTGCAGCGCGAGGAATTGCTGCAGCGGCGGCTCGCCGGCAGCCCAAACCAGATGGAGGCCGTGAAGGCGGCGTTCGAGAAGCGCGCGCCGCGTTTCAAGGACCCTGCCTGAGCAGCTGAGCCCCATCTCGGTGACGAGCGAGCCGCGCGCCGCGAAGACGCTCTTCCCGGAGCCGCCCAAGTCCGTGTGTCTGCTGCGGCTGTCCGCGCTCGGCGACGTGTGCCATGCGATCGCGTTGTTACGGGCGCTGCAGCGCGCA
>DASTOI010000876.1:0-5089 GCA_035762585.1 Myxococcota bacterium | reverse complement strand
CACCGCGGCGCGCGAATGGGCGGCGTACGGGATCTGCGCGAACGTGATCTGCCCGGCGGCGGTGACGACCGCGTACAAGGCGTTCCACGACGCGAATCCCGAGACCGCCGACGCGATGGCCGCGGCGAACCCGATGGGCCGGATCGGAGATCCCGAGCGCGACATCGCCGGCGTCGCGCTGTTCCTCGCATCGGAGGATTGCCGCTACCTGACGGGCAACACGCTCTTCGTCGACGGCGGCGCGCACATCAACGGCGTCGCGTGGGCGCCGGAGCTGCCCGACTGAGCGGCGTGCCGCGCCGCGGCCGCATGCGGCGCACTCTGCGAACACGCCGCGCGCGAGCGCGAGAACGCCGGCTCCGGCGAGCGAAGCCGGCGCCTCGCGCCGGCGCTAGCGCTCCTCGGCCTCTTCGTCGATCTCCTCGCCGACGCTCTCGATGTCTTCGCCGACGCCCTCGACGGTGTTACAAGCGAGCGTCGCGGCGCTGCTCGCGACGAGCAGCGACAGGCTCGAGATGAGGCGGATCGGGACTCTCATGCTGGTTCCTCCAGGCCATCTCCCCGTCCAGGTCGAGTGTCGGGAAGAGCAAGCGCTGTGCCATCCGTCACTGGCTTCCGTCTCTCGGTTGGGGCCGAAGGCTCCACACGACGCTCGCCAAAGCACGGCGGCGAGTGCAGTACGGAACCGCCCGAGCCGCCTCGTCGCCCCCGGCGCTCGCATCGAGAGGGCGTGGCTTATTAGGTCGAATCAGCCAGCAACGCGCGTCTTCGGGCCGCGGGTGCGCGCCAATAACAAGCGCGGCGGATGGTGATCCCGGCTGGGCTCGAACCAGCGACCTCGAGCTTCGGAGGCTCGCGCTCTAATCCAACTGAGCTACGGGACCACGCGGGCGCGCATGCTAGCGGCTGAGGCCCCGCGCGCGTGGGGTGCGCTTCGTCACGTCGAAAGACGGCCGAGCGCCGCGCGGCATGTCGATTGCAGCCCGACCCGCTCGTCGGCACGCGGGGTGTCGTGGATCGGACCGAACGACACGCACGGGCAGTTGCTGCCCTGCAGGAGGGGCCCATGGCTCGGCATCAATCCGACGATCGGATGCGTGGGGGACAGCGTCGCAGCGCCGGCGCGCGCTCGGCGCCGTACAGGGAGCGCGACGAGCGCGGTCGTCTCCGGGACGACGACGAGGATGGACGCGGCCGCGGGCGTGCGCGCGATGACGAGGACGATCAGCGCGGTCGCTCCGCTCGCTTCCAGGACCGCGACGAGCGCGGGCGCTTCGCCGACGAAGACGACGGACGCGGCCGCGGCGGTCGGGGGTACGCGCGCTACGACGACGACGATGGCCGCGGCCGCTCCGCACGCTTCCAAGACCGCGACGAGCGCGGGCGCTTCGCCGACGACGACGATCGCGATCGGGATCGCCGGCGCTCGCGCTACGACGACGACGGCCGCTTCAGCCGCGTCCAGGAGCGCGACGAGCGCGGGCGCTTCATCGACGAAGACGATGACTGGCGCAGAAGGAGCGCGGGACGCGGATCGGCCGCGCAGTCTCGTGAACGCGGCGAGATGGGTCGATTCGCTTCGGACGACGATGACGAGGCGCGCAGCCGTTGGCGGCGATACCGCGACGACGACGACGATCGACCTCGACCTAGCTCGCGCTGGGATGGCGCGCGCGGCCACTCCGCGCGCTAGCCGAGCGCCGCATCTCGACTTTGTAGAAAGCCGCACGCGAATGGGCAGCCGCGGCGCCGTGAAACGCCGCGCCTGCGGCGCGGCGAGCACCGAAGGAGGTTCCGTGGGAACGAGTACCGCTGGGGATCGGCGCGAGCCGATGGATTGGAGCTCCGGAGTCGGGGAACACGAGCGACGGCGCATCGTGCTCGATCTGTGCGCGAAGCTCGGGATCGACCCGCACGAGCGCAGCGCCGCGCGCGAAGCGCTCGGGCGGATCGGCGGCCATCTCGTGCGCGCGCTCGCACAGGTGCGCAACGGCTGACCGCCACGTCTCGCGTGGTGGGGCGTGCAGGGCTCGAACCTGCGAACTGGATGATCCCACCCTAATCCTTTCGCGCACTTACGCGGGATTCCGCACCCAAAACGCTGGCACCCGTTTGGCACCCGCGAGCCTCCCTAAGATTGGGAGCCGCGATCGCGGGCGAGTCGGGCCGCGCGCGTCAGACGTCTGCACGAGGCGGCCATGAGCGGATGGCTGGTAGTGCTGGTCCTCACGTCCTGCGATCCGGCAGGCAAGTGCACGGCCGAGAAGACCGTCGTCGATCGCACGTCGCGCGAGGACTGCATCGAGCGGATCCGTCGCGCGAACAAGGACCTCGAGAGCGAGATCTGGCAGGAGCTGATGCGCGAGCGGAACACGCGCGTCGGCGTCGAGTGCCGGCCGGCGGCCGAAGCATGAGCGTCGCCGACAAGCTCGAAGAGCGGCTCCGCGACGGTGCCGTCGTCCTCATGCTGGACCCGCACGAAGCCGTCGCTCTGATCGCCTGGGTGAGGGCGTGGGAGCGGATGGAAGCCGTGCCCGCAACAAATTGGCGAGAGACGGAGGCTTCCGTCAGAGCCGTCGCTGATGCCTACGCAGCCTTCCTCATTGCCGTGGAGTGCAAGTGAAGCCGATTCTCGGAGACACCGACACCGGAGCGCTCGCGATCGACGTCGAGCGGCTCCTCGAGACGCGGCTGCTGATCCAAGGCGGCAGCGGCGCCGGCAAGAGCAGCCTCGCGCGAGTGCTGATGGAGCAGCTTCCCGTGCAAGTGATTGTGCTCGACGTCGAGGACGAGCACGCGCACCTGCGCGAGAAGCTCCCTGTCGCGCTCGGCGGGCCCGATGGCGACTTCCCCGTGGATCCGCGCAGCGCTGCGCTGCTCGCGCGCAGGCTGATCGAGCTCAACCTTTCTGCCGTCCTCAACATCTTCGAGCTCAAGGGCAAGGCGCGCCCGCAGTTCGTCAAAAGCTTCCTCGAGACGCTGATGTCGCTGCCGCGCTCGCTTTGGCACGACGCGGTGATCGTGATCGAGGAGGCATACACGCTCGCGCCGCAGGGCGGCGACAAGGAGGGTTGCACCGAGGCCGTCGTCGACCTGATGAGCCGCGGCCGCAAGCGCGGCTTCTGCGGGATCCCGGTCTCGCTCCGCCTCGCCGACATCGAGAAGAGCGTCGTCGCACAGTGCCAGAACCGAATCATCGGGCTCGAGACGCTCGATGCGGACGTGAAGCGCGCGGCGCACGAGCTCGGGTTCGATCGCGAGCGGGCTCACGAGCTTCGCCGGCTCGAGAAGAGCGAGTTCTTTGCCTTCGGGCCGGCCATCTCGAGAGAGGTCGTGAAGTTCCGCGCGGCGCAGCCGCAGACGTCGCACGGGAAGCGTCACGCGCGACGCGGGCCGCCACCGCCGCCTCCGGAGAAAATCCGCGGGCTGCTCGGGAAGATCGGCGACCTGCCCGAAGAGGCCCGCCAGCAGGCGAAGGACTTCGCGGAGGCGATGGCCCAGAACCGCGAGCTCGAGCGGAAGCTCCGCGAGCTCGAGCGCGTTCAGACGTCTGCAACGCCGTCGGCGCCGAAGCGCGAGCAGCTCGACGCGGCGCGCGAGCAAGGGAAGCGCGAAGCCGCAGCGAGCGTCTCGGCTGAGATGCGCACGCTGCGAAACGCCTTGGAGGCCGCGATGAAGTTCGTGATCGAAGTGAACGCGCGCGAGATCGCCGGCTCCGGCGTGGGAGAAGCCGAGCGTGCGGCCCTCGAGAAGGCGATCGCTGCGGCCGTCGCGAGCGCGACCAAGCTGCTCGACCAGAAGCTCGAGGAGCGCCGAGCGGACCTCGACCGCCTGAAGCGCCAGGCGAGCAGGCTGCTCGGCGAGCTCCAGAAGGTGATGGCGGGCGACGTCGCGGTGCGCGTGAACATCACGAAGCAGGAGCCGTTCGCGATTGCGCAGGCACCCGAGCGTCGCGGAGCACGCGCGCCCGCAGCTCCGCCCGCGGACGGTCTGACCGGCCCGATGCAACGCATCCTCGACGCGATCGCGTGGCTCGAAGCGTGCGGAATCGACGAGCCGGAGCAGAGCGCGGTCGCGTGGCTCGCCGACTACTCGGGTCCTGAGAACGGCGCGTACAAGAATCCGCGAGCGACGCTGAACACGAACGGGCTCGTCACATACTCGACGGACGGTCGGATCCGCCTAACAGACAGCGGACGCGCGCTCGCGCGTCGCCCGGATGCGCCCGGAACGACGAAAGAGCTTCAGGAGCGTGTGCTCGCGCGCTTGCCGGGGCCGGAGCGCAAGATCCTCACGCAGCTCCTCGAGTCGTATCCGGATCCCATCGAGAACGACGCGCTCGCGCGCGGCGCTGGCTACTCCGACGCCAAGAACGGGGCGTACAAGAATCCGCGGAGTCGGCTGCGGTCGCTCGGCTTCATCGACTACGTCGACGGACGCGTCGTCGCGCGCAGCGTGCTGTTCCTGGAGCGGCGGGGCTGATTGTGACCGAGGTCGGCGTCGTAAGCGCCGCGGGAACTCTCAGGTGGCGTGGCTGGGCGGTGATAAAGTGGCCGTCGCTGCCGTGGATTCTCCGCGGCCGCCTGCCTGGGGGATCGCTTGCATTCGCAAGCTGTTTTCGAGGTAGTCGATCGTTTGGGCGCGCCTACGCGCCTCTCTTGGTCGATCGCGAGGTAGGCGGCCCGGAGTAGGACCGGGGAACCGCACGCTGAGCACGGAGCGGAGGGCAAGAGATCGTCGGTCTTGGGTGGGGTCGGCGTGACGGGGTTGCTCCCCGAATCGTCGGCCATCTGAGAACGCCAGCAGGTTCGCAACCTGCAAAACGCGGATTCCGAGATGGAGCACCCGCGCGGCGGCCGGCGTCAGACGTCCCGACGCTCCACCCGCGCGCCGCGGGTGTCGCCGTTCGCCTCTTCTCCGCGGGCAAGCAACGCGCGGGGCCTCGTCATGCGAGGATGTCGCGCATGAAGTGGCTCGGTATCGCGTGGTTCGTTTCAGTGGTTGCGTTCTGGCTTTGGCTCAACGCGGCGGCTTACCCGGAGGAGCCACCCCGACAGGGCGAGTCGTTCATTGACCAGCTCGTGAGAGA
>DASTOI010000875.1:0-2033 GCA_035762585.1 Myxococcota bacterium | reverse complement strand
TGCGTTATGGATCGACGAGTTGAAGGACTTGCTGATGGAGGAGGGCAGCCGGCTGCGGCTGCACGAAGGCCGGCAGTATTATCAGACCAATCCGGCGCGGGCGCTCGAACGGCTGGTCGCGCAACACCCTCATGATGCATGGGTGCTCGTGCTCTCTTCCGAGGCGATGCAACACTGGTTCGCGCGGCATCAGGTGCCGTGTCTCGTCGCCGGCTCGACTTATCCGGAGGTGACGCTGCCGCACTGCGACCTCGATTACCGCGCGATCTGCCGGCATGCCGCCGGCGTGTTGCTCCGGCTCGGTCATCGGCGAATCGGTTTGCTCAACCGTGAATCACGCCGCGCGGGTGACGTCGACAGCGAGCTTGGCTTGCTCGAAGGTGTACGCGCCGCCTCGCGTCTCGAAGCCGTGGCGGAAATCGCGTACCACCGCGACGATGTGGATTCGGTTGCGCGTGCGCTCAAACGCCTGTTCGACCGCCGCGACCCGCCGACAGCGCTCGTGGTGTGCAACTCCTACGCGTACCTCGCGGCGGCAAGCCTGCTGGCGCAACGCGGCTTGCGCATCCCGGACGATGTGTCGCTCATCTCGCGTGACGACGACCCCTTCCTGCGCTCGCTCGCGCCGGCACCGGCGCGGTACGTCGTGAGCCCCCACGCCACAGCGAAACGGATGATCGGGCCGATTCTGCGGCTCGTGAGTCGCGAGACGATCACGCGGCTCCCGCCGCCCCTGTTGCCGAAATTTTTTGCCGGCAAGTCCATCGGCCCGCCGCGGGACGGAACGAAGGAGGGTTGATCGCCGGGGAGGACGTCTTCGTAGCGACGGTTTCCAGCCTGCAGGTCGAGAAGGCAGGCGGGTGCAGGGGCTACTACTACCCGCCGTCAAAGCTCCGCCAGCAGGGTGCGGAGTTCTCGCTCAGGGTCTTCGTGCGCCTGCTCGATGGCGAGGCGAAGGGCAGTCTCGAGATGGAGGCGCGCCTCATCGCGGCGACCGAGGGCGAGCAGGCGTTTGCCCAACAGGATTCGCGCCATCATCCAATCCGGTTTCTTCAAAACGCAGAACTCGTAGTGTGGGACGGCGTCGATCCCGCGGCTCGCCGCCTCGAGCGATTGGGCGAGGCTGAAGCGGAACAGCTCGTTGTCCGGCTGACGCGCCACCAGCGCCTCGAACTGCGCGACGCGGCTCGCGGTCATCACCGCGCCTCCACGGAGACGAGCACCGCGGTGGCGTTGTCGGGGCCGCCCCGCTGGTTGGCCCGGTCGATCAGCTCGGCCAATCGCTCGTCGAGGGTGCCCTTGCCGCCGACCACCTCGGCAATTTCATGATCGCCCAACACGCGGGTGATGCCGTCCGTCGCGAACAGGTAGAGATCGCCGACCGCCAAATCGTGCGCGCTGACGTCGACTTCGGGGTGGGTGGGCTGGCCGATGCAGCGCGTCAACGCGTTGCGGTAGCGGTCGGCGTAGCCGGCGAATTCGCCGCGGGCGCGCCGGTGCCGAGCCTCGTTTTCCACCGAGTGGTCTTCCGTCAACATCGTGAAGCGGCCGCGGCGCCAGAGGTAACAGCGCGAGTCGCCCACGTGCGCGAGGAGGAGCTCTTCAGCCGTGCAGATGCCGAACGTCAGCGTCGTGGCAATACCGACGCCCGGACTGATGTCGGTGCCGAGATCGTTGACGGCTTCGTTGACGTGCAGCACGAGCGGCACGAGCTGGGCGGCTCGTTGCGGGCGATGTCGGGCCAGGGCCTTCGTGATTCCTTCCACCGCGGCTTCCGCGGCTTTCGCCCCGCCGGGCAGCCCGCCCACGCCATCGGCCACGCCGAAGGCTCGCAGCGTCTCGTCACGCAGAAAGCGGTCTTCGTTTTGCCGGCGCATGCGTCCAATGTCGGTTAAGGCGGCAGAACGAAGATTCATTTTGACGACAATATGCTGGAAAAGGCGGATGGTGAGCGATGGGCCGCGCGGGGCAAGCCGGGTTATGCGAGCGGGTAAGAACTCGCTGCATCAGCGTCATTCGGTCCGGACCCGTTC
>DASTOI010000874.1:0-2049 GCA_035762585.1 Myxococcota bacterium | reverse complement strand
CGATCCGCACGCCGCGGATCTCGGTGTCCTCCATCGCGGTGCGCCGGAACGCGACGACCGGCGGCGCAAAACGCAGCGCCTCTTCGATCGCGCCGGGCAGGTAGCGGTCGACGTCGCTCTTCAAGAGCTCCCACTGCTCGGGGTGCTCGAACATCAGCCGCATGAACTGCGACGTCGCATTGCGCGTGGTCTCGTTTCCGGCGACGCAGAGCAGCACGAAGAAGTTGTTGAGCTCGAGGTCGGTGAGCGATTCGCCGTCGACCGCCCCGTTCGCGAGCACGCTGATCAGCGTGTCGTCGGGCTGCGCGCGCTTCTCCGCGACGAGCTGATTGCAGTACATCCACATCTGCATCGCGGTCGCGTTGGGATCGCCTGCCTTCATGTCCGGATCGTCGGCGCCCACGAGCCGATTCGACCATTCGAAGATCTGCTTGCGCTTCTCGTGCGGAATCCCGACGAGCTCACAGATCAGCGTGAGCGGCAGCTCGCACGCGAGATCCTCGACGAACTCACACTCGCCTTTCCTAGCGATGCGGTCGACGATCTCGCGCGCGTGACGCCGGATCGTCGGCTCGAGCTTGTCGACCATGCGCGGCGTGAAGCCGCGCTGCACGAGACGGCGGTACTTCACGTGCTGCGGCGGATCCATCACCACCATCGTGAGGCGCTGCCCCGCGAGCGACGCCTCGTCCATGTCGATCAGGAACGGCCCGTCCTCCCACGAGGAGAACAGCTTCGGGTGGCGCGAGACGTGAATCACGTCGTCGTAGCGCGAGAGAACCCAATAACCGTGTCGGACCGGCGTGAGGGTCTTTTGCACCGTGGCCGGCGGATTCCAGAAGACGGGCGCCTCGCGGCGCAGCACGCGCAAGTAGTCGTGCGGAGGGCCGCGGCGCTCGACAAACAGATCCGGATCGGAAAGATCGAGGTCACCAGGGCGAAGCGGCATCGGTTTCTCCTAGGATGGGCGCCGTCCCTCTCACCATCGACCGAAGTCGGGTTCGGCCGGAGGCGGGGGGACATGAAGTCCAGAGTATCAGACAATATGTCCGATCAGAAACCTTCTCGCACCCCACGTCAAAAATCCGCGAAGGCGCGCGCCGACGTCCTGCGCGACTTCCGGATGGACCAGATCCTCGATGCCGCGACGGCCGTGTTCGGGAAGGTTGGCTACGCAGCGGCCTCGATCGAGCGGATCGCCGAGGAAGCGGGCATCGCGCGCAGCACGGTCTACGTCTACTTCCCGAACAAGGACCTGCTGCTGAACCAGTGCCTCGCTCGGCACCGCGTCGCGCTCGGAGCGCGCGTGCTCGAAGCGATCGAAGGCGCGACGACCTTCGAGGAGCGCCTCGCTGCCTTCTTCACCGCCGTGCTCTCGTATGTCGGCGAGGTGAGCGACTTCTTCCGCGCGCTGATGGGCGTGCGCGGCATCGACCCGTTCTTCGGCGTCGGCAGCAGCGAGGTGGCGACCCCGGAGCTCGAGACGCTGCGCGAGGAGCTCGGCGGCCTCGTCGATCGCCTGTTCTCCAACGCAATCGTCGCCGGCGAAATCTCGAGCGGATCCGAGGACCTCGCGCGCGAGACGCTGCCGCTGCTCCTGTACGGCGCGCTGATGCGCCGCACGGTCGCGCCGGGCCCGGCCGATCCTTCGCGCGAGGCCGCGCAGCTCGTGCGCGTGTTGCTGCACGGCATCGCGCCGCGCTGACCGCGAGCTTCCGGCCCCCGCGCTGCGCTAACCCGCAGCGAACCGCACACGGCATGCAGCGCCGCCGGCCGCCCGCACGCGCGGGGGCTCTCGCGAGGATTCAGAAATGCTCTTCGACCAATTTCGCGTGATCGACATCGACACCCACATCACCGAGCCCGCGGACGTGTGGACCGCGCGCGTCTCGAGGAAGTGGGGCGATCGCGTCCCGCACATCCGGAACGTCGGCGGCGTCGACCTCTGGTTCATCGGCAGCGAGACCTGCGGCATGCCCGGCGCGTACTCGGCAGCCGGCCACACCGGCACGTTCCCCGACATGCGCAAGGGCTACCACGACATCCCGC
>DASTOI010000873.1:0-2280 GCA_035762585.1 Myxococcota bacterium | reverse complement strand
GTGAAGAGCGCGGCGTCGTCGCGGTCCACCTGCACGCCGACGGTCTGCCCGACCATCTCGCGCACTTCGACGGGGCGCTCGTAGACGCGGTCCTCGACGCCGATCAGCAGGGTGTGCTTGCCGTGCTGCAGGAACACGGTGGTCGCGCCGTCCTTCACGAAGCGCAGCGAATCGCGGAGGCCGAGCACGGCGACGCGCGCCTGCGGCACCGTCTTGCCCTCCTCGACGTAGAGCTGCACCTCGATCGGCGCCGCCTTGCGACGGAAGTCGAACACGACCTGCGTCGATTCGCCGCGGACGACCTTGACCTTGCGCTCCTCCAGGTAGTTGCCGATCACCTCGTGCGAGGTCGCGTCCTGGAGCAACCCGTGCACCGCGACGTACCAGCTACGCGCCGGCAGCCAGCCCATGCGCGTTTCGCGGCCCACCATGTGGCGCGTGAAGCGCGCCCACGGGCGCGCTCGGCGCTGGTAGCGCGCGACGCGGCTGCGGGAGCTGCCGCCCTTCTTCTCGTGCTTGGCGCGCCCCGGGCGCCGCGAGAGTTCGATGCTGAAGAAGCCCTGCGCGCCGCGCAGCTTGTCGTAGTCGAGCACGACGACGACGCTGCCCCAGCCGCGCAGCACCGGCACCACCAGCAGCGCGAGCAGCACGGCGAGCACCCCGGCGGCGCGCGGATTCCAGCGCACGTAGGGCGTGGCGTCGTGGAGCGTGGCGGACGCGCCGACCATCCACACCGCGTCGGAGCGCCGGCCGCTCAGCAGGCGGACCTCGAGCGCCAGCGCGGTGCCCGACTTCGCGAAGAGCGCGCCCGGCTCGGCGGGCGCCCAGCGCGTCACGAACGAAGCGTCGACGCCGAGGCTGTCGTTCACGAGCGAGACGTCGGCGCGCTCGGTGCCGAACGCGCGCAGGCTGGCGAGCGAGGCGCGCGCCTCGTCCGGGACGCCCGGCGTGCCCGGCTCGACCGCGAAGCGCGCAGCGAAGGCCGCGCGCAACTCCTCCCCGAGCGCGGCCTCGTCGACCGCGCGCGGCATCAGCCAGGCGCGGAGGTGGCCGCGCCAATCGCGGGCAGGTGAGAGCCCGAGCCAGGCGACGCGGCGGATCGGCACGCGATCGGGCGTCGCGGTCGGAAAGGTGATCGCGAGCGCCGCGAACTCGCCGCCGCGCGGAGCCTCGGCCGCGCCGGCCGCACGCTCGGCGACGGCGTCCGCCGGCGCGATCTCGCGGGCGCCGGTGAGCGTGGCGGCGAACGCCTGCTCTCGAGCCGCCGCGTCGGCGTCACCGGCCTCCGCGTGCACCTTCGCGAGCGCCGAACGCAGCGGCGCCTCGTCGGGCTCGATCACCACGGCCTGCTCGAGCGCAACGCGCGCCTCGGGAAGACGGCCCGCCGCGGCGTGGATCGCGGCGCTCTGGCTCAGGATCTGCGCGCGGTCGTCGGGCGCCACCTGCGTCGGATCGAGCACCGTGAGCGCCTCCTGCTCGCGGCCCGTGGCCGTGAGCGCGCGGGCCAGCGACGCGCGCGCACGCGCCTCGCGCGGTGCCAGCTCGACCGCCTGCTGGAGCTTCGCCACCGCCTCCTCGGCCTTGCCTTGCGCGAGCAGCGACTCGCCGTAGCCCGCCAGCGCGCCCGCGTCCGCAGGGCGCACGGAAAGGACACGCTCGAACGCCGCGGCGGCGCCGGGCGCGTCGCCCGCGCGCGCGCGCACGCGGCCCGCGCCCGCGACGGCGTCGGCGTCCGCCGCGTCGAGCGCTGCCGCCTCGTCATACGCGACGAGGGCGTCCGGATCGTTGCCGAGCGTCTCCTCGAGCCGGCCGACGTGGCGCCGTGCTGCGCCGCGCAGGCTCGCGTCGAGCGCGGCGGCCTGCTCGAAGGAGCTGCGCGCGCCCGCGTCGTCCAGCCGCTCGCTCTGGAGCGCGCCCGCGGCGAGCCAGAGCTTCGCCTGCTTCGGCGTCGGCAGTGCGGGGCTGGCTGCGAGCGCGAGCCTCGCCTCGACGTCGTCGGGCGCCAGCTCGAGCACGCGCTCGAACGCGGCGACGGCCTGCGCGTGCTCGCCGAGCGCGGTGAGCGCGCGCGCGCGCCCGCGCGCGGCGTCGAGGTTGCCCGCGTCCTGCGTCGCGGCTTCCGCGAAGAGCACGAGTGCACCCTTCGCGTCGCCGGCCGCGGCCGCCTTCTCGGCGCCCGCGAGCAGGACGGCCGCGTTGCGCTCGCGCTGGAGAGCGCGTCGCACGAGCAGCCAGTCGGGGTCCGAGGCGCCGCGCAGGCTCGCGAGGCGCGAGCGCTCG
>DASTOI010000872.1:0-2895 GCA_035762585.1 Myxococcota bacterium | reverse complement strand
GGGGTCTGACCCCTTTTTCCGTTTCTCGGCGTCAGGCGCGAAGCAGGGTCTCGTAGCTGCCGGCGATCAGGTCGGCGTCGGGGATGCCGAGGCGCTCGCGCAGGAAGGCGATCTTGCGCTCCTGCTCGGGGAGCCCCGCGGCGGAGCCGTCCCAGACGGCCTCGAGCTCGACGAAGTCGCCGAGGCCCTCCACGCGATCGAGGTGGATGCGCACGTTCTCGTAGAGCGCGATCTCACGGCGCTTCCGGACGACGCGATGCACGCCGAGCATCTCGCGCAGCATGCGCGCGAGGCCGGCGCCGTCCTCGACCGCGATCACCTGATGATCGGAGCGGCGCGCGCGCGGCTCGTCGGCGCGGAAGTACGGGACGAGCTGCGCGCCCGCGAGGCTCGACTCGCGCAGCTTGAGGCGGCCGGCTCGCGTCACGAAGTAGGTGTCGACTTGGTCGTCGACGCCGAGCCACGCCGTCGCGACCGCGCGCGCCCGCTCGCGCGCGAGCGCGAGGTCCGCGCAGCGCGCCTTCAGCTCGAGGTTCGCCCGCATCGCGGCGCAGGATCGCGCACCCCCGAGAGTCGAACACTCGCGCCGGTGCTAGAGAGGGCGCGACGGAATGGAGAACGGCCATGGCGCTCGAGTTCCACGCGGTCGTGCACGTGAACGTGAACTGCGCGCAGCTCGCGCGCTCGCTCGCGTTCTATCACGACGCGCTCGGGCTCACGCCGCTCTCGCACACGAACCCGATCCCGCAGGACGGTGCGGGCTTCGGCATCGCGGGGCGCGTGCAGTGGGACGCGTGGATCCTGCACGACGACCGCGGGCAAGCCGCGCCGGCGATCGACCTGCTCGAATGGAAGACGCCGGCGCCGGTCGGCCGGCCCGCGCGCGCGAACGAGCTCGGCTTCTCGCGCCTCCTGCTGAACGTGCGCGACGCCGGCGCGCTGCATGCGCGCCTTGCCGCTGCGGGAGCGCCGCCGCTCTCCGCACCGGTCACGCTCGGCGGCGAGCGCCGAGCGTTCATCGCGCGCGATCCGGACGGCGCGCTGCTCGAAGTCGTGGAGAGCGCCGGCGCGGCCGCGACGCCGCGCGGCGCCGGTGTCGTCATCGACGTCGCGAGCCTCGAGGCCTCGGCCGCGTGGTACGAGCGCGTGCTCGGCTTGCGAGCGAGCGCGCCCGAGAAGCACGAGGCCGACGGCGCGGGCTTCGGATTCGACGGCGCCGCGCGCTGGCGCGAAGCGACGATCGCGGCCAGCGACGCGTTCGCGATCCGGCTCGTGCAGTGGGAGGAGCCGCGCCCGGTGCGCGGCGCGACGCGGCCCGCGAACGCGCTCGGGATCTACCGAATGGCGCTGCTCGTCGACGATGCGAAGCGCGCCTGCCGGCAGCTCGACCAATTAGGGATCGCGCACTCCGGCGCGGTGTGGCTCGACATGGGCCCCGAGATTCCGATCGATGGGCTGCACGCCGGCTTCTTGCCCGATCCCGACGGAGCCTGTCTCGAATGGATCGAGCGTCCGCGCGTGCGGGGCGCTCGATGACGCGCTTCGGCGATCGCTCGCGCGTCGTGCCCGACGGTCTCGGCATCCGCCGGCGCCGCCGCGAGCGCGGCTGGTCGCAGCGCGATCTCGTGCGCGCGATCTGCGACGCGCACGAGCGCGCGACCGGACGTCGCATCGTGTTCAACCTGAACCTGCTCCACCACGTCGAAGAGGAGTGCGAGCCGATCGACTACGCGACCGTCGTGCTCGTCGCCGCCGGCCTCGGCTGCGACCCCGTCGACCTCGTCGCCGACTGACGGGGACTGACGGGGACGTTCTTTTAGTAGTTGAGAAACGTCACCCGCGGGAGAGCTTTCTCAACTTCTTAAAGAACGTCCCCGCGGCTTGCAGCGCTTCATCGGGAAGTCCTGTGCGCGCGAGGGGTCGTCCTTCGCGCCCTCGATGCGCGCCGAGATCTCGCCGTCCTGCGCGAGCCGGTAGATCACACGCTGCGGGAAGTCGTTCGTCGGATCCTCGAACACGGCTTCGGCAGCCGTGATCGACGTGAGCGCGAAGCGCCGCTCCGGCGCGCCGGACGCGGAGACCGCGAACACGAGCGAGCCGCCCTCGCTCGGCAGGATGCGCATGAGCTCGTAAGAGACGACGCGGCCGCCCGCGACGCTGCGGCCGATCCCGTGCAGCTCGCCGCCCGCGGGCGCGAGCCACGCCTCGCCCGAGCCCTTCTCCGCGCCGGCGTATTCCCAACAACCCGCAAGCCACCCGAGCCGATCGGCGGACGCTGCCGGCGGCTCGGCGAAGGCGGGGACGGAGATCGAAGCCAGGCCCATCAGGATCGTCGCGAGCCTCATCGCTGCTTCTCCTCCACGAGCGGGAATCGCTCCCCTTCGTGCGCCAACGCTTCGCGCAGCAGCTCCTGCACCGGGGCGTGCACGCGAAACGAGAGGTGCGCGCCCGGGTACCACACGTGCTGGGGCGTGCCCCAGTGCGCGAGCAGATCGCGCACTTGGTCGGGCGGCACGAACTGATCGTCGGGCGCGCCGAACACGAAGCGGCGCGCGTGCGGGACGAGCGGCGCGAGCGCGAGCGGGGAGACGGGGCGCATCACCTCGGACGCGAGCGCGCGCGAAATGCCCGCCCGCTCCATCATCTCGCGCGAGGCGAGCGGCGCGTGACGCCAGACCAGGCGCACGAAATCCGTCGCGGGGATGCCGGCGATCACGCGACCGAGCTCGGGCGCGATGCTCGCGAGCAGCGCCGCGCAGTAGCCGCCGAGCGAGAGCCCGTAACAAGCGATCTCGCGGCCGCCCTCGGCGCGGATCCAGCCGAGCAGGCGCCGCAGATCCCAGACCGCCTGCGCGAGCGCGTGCGCGCTGTCGAGGAAGTCCGCGCCGAACATCC
>DASTOI010000871.1:0-6701 GCA_035762585.1 Myxococcota bacterium | reverse complement strand
TCGGTCAGCCGCACACCACGATCAAGGGCGCGGGACACTTCGTGCAGGAGGACGCCGGCCCCGAGCTCGCGCGGATCGCGCTCGATTTCATCGCGCGCACACCCACGTCCTGACGGGCGCGCCGCAGTGATCCTGCCCCCGCCCGACAACGACTATCGCGGCTCGCGGTTCGCGATCTGGTTCCTGTGGTTCCAGATCGCCCTGAACGCGTTCCGCGGCTGGGTCCACGTGTTCTGGGCCGACTCCGGCGCCGGCCGGATCGCGGGCATCGATCTCTCCACCAACGCCGCGCCGATCGTCAGCTTGCTGGCGTCGGTCGGCGTGGACCAGCTCGCGTGGGGCGTGATCGAGCTCGGCGTCGTGACGCGCTATCGGCGTTGGATCCCGACGTTGCTCGCATTCCTGCTCGCGAAGCAGATCGCGGCAGCGTGGCTGCTCTGGATCTGGAAGCCGCTCGGCGTCGAGGCGCCGGGCAAGCTGGGCGCGCTCGTCGGCTTGCCGCTCGTCGCGCTCGCGCTCTGGCTCGCGCTACGCGAGAGCGGAGCGAAGACGTCGTGATGACTAGGTTCCGCCCGCTGGTCGGCCTCGCGTTCGCGATCGGCGTCGCCGCGTTCGCGCGCGCAGACGAGCCGACCGAGCCGCAGTGCGCGCAGCCCGGCGCGCCGCCGTCTCTCACTCGCGTGTCGGCCGACGAGATCCCGATCGCGCATACGCCGCCCGGCGGCTACGGGGATCGCTTCCCCGCGCCGGTGCTCGCGGCCTGCACCGAGCCGCTCGCCCCCGGCGCGCCGGATCTGCGCGGGCTTTGGAAAACGCTGCGCGCGGAGCAGGTGGAGGCGCCGGCGTCGCGCGCGTGGTCGATCGCGAAGTTTCTCTTCTGGAAAACGCTCGGCGTCTCGCGCGACCGCGAGCCGGTGCCGCGCGGCGATCGGATCTACGACTACGTCGAGCGCATCGAGCAGTGCGGCAATCGCATCGTCGACATCGCCGGCGGCACGATCGCGGACGCGCGCGCGGACGGCAGCGAAGAGAACGCGGTACACGACGTCTCCGCGTTCGACTTCGAGACGCCGATCACTGCGATCGCGAGCTACGAGGCGGGCGTGTTCGTGCTGCGGCCGCCGAACGTTCCGATCGAGATCACGCGCCGGCTCGATGCCGAGGGCCACCTCGTGTGGCACCGCCCCGACCTCGGCGACCGCGTCGTCACCCTCGAGCGCATCGGCGGCCCCTGCGACATGCCGCCGGGAACGGCGTGGGCGCGCTAACAAGCGGCGCGAAGCGCCGCGCAGCGAGGCGGAGTCTTCGCAGCCGAGCGAAGTCGAAACAGTGGCCTCGATGTGCGCTGAGCTCTCGATGTGCGATGCCCGCGCCTCACTGAGTCGGTCTGCTAGCTCGCGATTCGCGCGCGGATCTCCTCCTCGACGCGCCACAGCCGATCCTGGCCCCAGGTCGCGTAGTCCGGCGCGGCGCCGCCGCGCACGCGGAAGCTCGGCACGCCCCACAGACCGAGCGCGAACAGCTCGGCGCGGTTCGCTTCGAGCTCGGCGCGCCAGCTCTCGTCGCGGTCGACGCGCTGCTGCGCCTCGTTCCAGGAGAGGCCCGCACGCTCGACGACCCGCCGCAGCCCTGCATCGCTCCCGGTGTCGATGCCTTCCGCCCACGACGCGCGCATGAACTCCAATAACAGCTCCGGCGCGCGTCCCCGCTCGCGCGCGAACGGGTAGAGCGAGAACGCGCGCTCGACGGGTCGCCCGACCGGATCGCAGACGCGACCGAACGGGACGCCCGCATCCTCCGCCTCGCGCTTGGTGTCGAGCGCGATGTAGAGCTGCTTCGCGCGCGGCACCGGCAGCCCGCGCATCACCATCGGCAGCACCGGGCGCAGCACCAGCTGCGCGCCGGTCTGCTTCGCGAGCGCGAGCACGCGCTCGGTGACGATGTACGTGTACGGGCTGCGCAACGAAGCGAAGAACTCGAGCACGAGCGGCGCGCGCGCGCCTGCGGCGGGCGCCGCCGCCGGCGGGGTCGCCCGCGCGATCGGGCGCGGCGCGACCAGCGCGTGGTCTCGCGCACGCTCCTTCAGTGCACCCTCCTCGCGCAGCCGCCGCTCGAGGTGATGCAGCCGGTCGACGCCCCAATACCACTCGCCTTCGTAATGGAACGTCGCGCCGAGGTAATGGCCGAGGCGTTCGCGGAGCGCGCTTCCAGCCGCGAGCTCCCGCTCCGCCTCGCGCTCGCTCGCCTCGCCGAGCGTGCTCGCGAGCGAATCCAGCTCGCGGGCGTCCGCCGACCACAGCGCGCCGCTCACGCGCATTGCTTCATCGACGAAGACGGGCGAGTGGAGGGCGCGACACAGCACGCGCTGCGCTCGCGCCACCTGCGCGCGCGCGGGTGGGTCCGCGCTCGCCGGAAACGCGAGCCCGTGAGCCGGCGCGACGTCCGCGGCGTCGCGGCGAGCGAACGCCTCGAGCAGCGCGCGCTCCGGCGCCGCCGCGTCGCTCGGCGGCGCGACGAGATGCGGGACGAGCGTGACGTCGTAGCGCTCGGCGAACGCGCGCAGCCGCTGTGCCGCGAGCGCGCTGTAGGGGTCGTCGACCTGATGGAAGTAGTGGACCTCGCGCCGGCGCCCGCGTAGCCGACGCGTCGTCCTCGCGAGCGCTCTGCGCAGTGCGCGCGTGCGCGGGCTCGTGAGCGCCGCCATCGCCCACGGCGCGAGCCGGCGCGCGAGGCTCGGCATGGCGGCGCTCCTTCGCAGAGGCGCGACATTGTGGCACAGCTCGTGCCATATTGTTCGCCCGAGGAGCTCTCTCCGTTGGACACGCTGCTCCGCATCGTTGGCGCGCCCGGCTCTCCATACAGCCGCAAGCTGCGCGCCGTGCTTCGCTACCGGCGCATTCCTCACGCGTGGGTTCAGGCGGGGTCGGCCGGCGCGCGCGCGCTGCCGCGCCCGCGCGTCGAATTGTTGCCGCAGCTCGTCTACCCCGACGCGAAGGAGGCGCTCACCGACTCGTCGCCGCTGATCCGACGGCTCGAGCGCGAGCGAACGGGGCGTTCGGTGATTCCCGACGACCCGGTGCTGGCATTCCTCGACCTGCTGCTCGAGGACTACGCGGACGAGTGGCTGACGAAGCCGATGTTCCACTACCGCTGGGCGTACGCCGCCGATGCCGCGCAGGCGGCCGCGATCCTGCCGCGCTGGCGGCGCATCGACGATGACGAAGAGAACGCGCGCGTGGCCGCGAAGACGTTCGCGGAGCGACAGATCGGGCGGCTCGGC
The DNA here is from genome assembly GCA_035762585.1 of Myxococcota bacterium. Lineage (GTDB taxonomy): Bacteria > Myxococcota_A > UBA9160 > UBA9160 > UBA6930 > VGRF01. The sequence goes on along the minus strand of DASTOI010000871.1, from coordinate 3,421 downwards.
GTCGTCGGCTCGAACGCGACGACCGCGCCGCTGATCGAGGCGAGCTATCGGCGGCTGCTCGAGCGGCTCGACGCGCGCCTGCGCGAGGCGCCGTTCGTGTTCGGCGCGCGCCCGTCGGCGGCGGACTTCGCCCTCTACGGCCAGCTCACGCAGCTCGCCGGCTTCGATCCTACGCCGCGCGCGCTCGCGCTCGAGCTCGCGCCGCGCGTGGTCGCGTGGCTCGACCTCGTCGAGGACCTCTCCGGTCTCGAGCCGCGCGAGCGCGATTGGATCGCCCGCGAAGCGGTCACGCCTGCGCTGCGCGCGCTGTTCGCCGAGCTGGGCCGCGTCTACGCGCCATTCCTGCTCGCGAACGCGGACGCGCTCGCGCGCAGCGTGGAGCGTGTCGAGTGCACGATCGACGGCGCGCGCTGGGTGCAGCGCCCGTTCGCTTATCAGGGAAAGTGCCTGCAGTGGCTGCGCGAGGCGTACGCCGCGCTCGCGCCCGGCGATCGCGCGGCGCTCGACGGCGTGCTCGCCGGCAGCGGCTGCGCGGCGCTCTGGTCGTGAGCGCGCGGCGGACGCGCGTGCGGGCGGCGCAGAAGCGCGAGGCGCCCGCCGCCGGCGTCGACGGCCGCGTGCAGCGCGGCGAACGCAACCGCGACGCGATCGCGCTCGCGATGTTCGAGCTGGTCGGCGAGGGCGTGCTCGAGCCGACCGCCGAGCAGGTCGCGACACGCGCCGGTGTCGGCTTGCGGAGCGTATTCCGGCACTTCCGCGACATGGAATCGCTCTACGCCGAGGTCGACGCGCGCGTGCGTCGCGACGCGCTACCGATCGCGACCGCGGGCGTCGTGAGCGGGAGCCGCAGCGAGCGCGCGCGCGCGATGGTCGAGCGGCGGGCCCGCCTGTTCGAGCGCATCTCGCCCTTCAAGCGCTCGGCGAACCTGAATCGCCAGCGCTCGGCGTACTTGAAGCGCACGCACCGCGAGCTCGTTGCGCTGCTGCGCGAGCACTTGCTGCGCTGGCTCCCGGAGCTCGCCGAAGCGCCGCCCGAGATCGTCGCCGCGCTCGAGCTCGCGAGCTCGTTCGAGGCGTGGGACCGCCTGCGTGGCGAGCAGGGCCTCTCCGCAGCGCGAGCGCATGCGGCGGTCGAGGCGACCGTGCTCGCGCTGCTCCGCGCGCGCCCTAACAGACCGACTCAGGACGCGCGATCAACGCACGCCGAGGGTCCAACGCACACGGAGGCCACTGTTCGAACTCCGCTCGGCTCCGAAGACTGCGCCTCGCTGCGCGCTTCGCCTGCTAGCGAGGAGCCGCGCGCTAGCTCGGCATCCGCGCGGGCGCGCTGGGCGCGATCATCGCGCGCACGCGCGACCAGACGCGCGCCATCTGGCCCCTCGTGACGGCCGGGTCGCCGTCCGCGCGCAGGCCGATGTCGCCGAGGCGCTCCGCGACGTAGCGCGCGATCGCGACGCGCGTGCCGACGCTCGGGTCGACGAAACCGACCGCCATGCCGCGCGGCAGGTTCGCGCGTGCGAAATCGCCGGGCACGTTCGCGTACAGCACGCGCGCCGGCAGCTCCATGCCGCCGTTCGGCAGCGGCAGGTGAAGCGAGACGAACGAATCCGGCACGCATGGGCGGTCGGTCTCGACGTAACAACCGAACGGCGAGAGCGAGTAGATCAGGCCGGCCTTCTCGCGTGCGCCGAGCCGAATGCGCGCCACGAGATCAGTCGACGCGCGGGCGTGCAGGCGGCTCTGGCCGTGCGCGTCGTCGTGCAGCGTGCGGTTGATCGCGAATCGCAGCTGGCGATCCGCATACGGCTCCCAGAGCGTGAAGCGCACGCCCGCGCGGCGCAGGCGCTCCGCGTGGCCGTCGTCCTCGCGCGGCCCGAGCGCCAGCACGCGCAGCGAGCTCGGGCCGTTCGCGCGCGCGAGCCGCCAGAGCGAGCCCGGCGTCAGGAACGGCGCGTCGCTCGGCACGATCGCCGCGTGCACGGGCTCGCTCTCGCGCGAGAGGCGCGCCGCGGCGGCCGGCGGATCGCTCACGCTGATCGGGCGGTAGCCGAGTGCGATCAGGCGCGGCGAGAGCCCGCCGCTCACCGCGGCGAAGCCGATCACGAGCACCGCTTCTCGAGGCCGTTCCCGCATCGCCGAAAGTCACTCCACAGGCGAGAGCCGAGGCTCGTCGCTCCGGGCGTGAGTGGGGCGCGCCGTCCGCGAAGTGACACTGCGCGCGGGTTGCCGGCGCGCTGCCTGTCAGGTCCCGCCGCGCGCGCTGTAGGACTTCTCCTCGACGAGCGTCGAGCCGAGCTTCGCGTTGACGCGCCGCTTCAGCGCCGCGCGTTCGTCGTTGCGCTGGTAGACGGAGCGAGCGAGCGCGACGAACTCCGCGTCGAAGCGCTGCGCGGCCTCGCACGCGCGGATCGCGTCCTCGATCTCCCAGAGCGCCTCGTTCACGCGCGCGAGCGCGGCCTCCTCTTCGCGCAGATCGCACGCGGGCGGCAGCGCTTCGCGCCACGTCGCCTCGAGCAGCGCGAGCTCGCGCTGCACGTTCCCGAGCGGAGTCGGCTCGCGGATGCGCTCGGCCTTGAGGCGCAGGATCGTCAGCTTGTCGAGCAGCTCGCCCGGCGAGATCGGCGCGAGAATCGGCTTCATGCGGGCGATCCTAACAGCTCGTCGAGCTTGGCCGTGACGTCGGCGACCGAGATCAGCGCCATCACGCCGGGCTCTTCGATGCGGTCCTGCCACGGCAGCTCGTCCACGCGCTTGCCGCGAAAGTTCAGCGCGGCGTCCGCGAAGCGGTTCACCGCGAGCGCGCGCGAGAAGTAGGCGCCGCTGCGCTCGGGATTCGAGGTCGCGTGCAGGCCGATCACCGGCGTGCCGACCATCGTCGCCAGATGCGCGGGGCCGGAGTCGGGGCAAAGCAGCGCCCGCGCGCGAGCGAGCAGCGCGATCAGCTCCGGCAGCGTGTCCTTTCCGATTTGATCGACGAGCGGCGCGCGCGCCGCGCGCGCGATCGCGTCGCCCATCGCGCGCTCCTCGGCGCCGCGCCCGCCGCACAGGATCACGCGCAGGCCGAAGCGCTCGTGCGCGTGGTCGGCGACCGCCGCGTAGCGCTCGGGCAGCCAGTCGCGCTCGTGCACGCTCGAGCACGGCGAGATCACGAGCGCGGGCGCGCCGTCGGGAATCAGCCGCTCGGCGTAACGCCGCGCGCCTTCGGGCAGCGTGAGGTCCCAACGCGGCGTGAGATCGCTGACGCCGCAGGCGGCCGCGAAGCCGAGCGCCGCGTCGAGCTGGTGCTCGCGCGCGCGTGGCGCGATGCGCGCGTTCGAGAAGAGCCACTGTCCCTCGAGCGCGCGCGCGCGATCGAAGCCGAGCTTCACGCGCGCGGGGATCAGCGTGGAGAGCAGGCTCGCGCGCAGCGCGACCTGCAGCA
>DASTOI010000870.1:0-7843 GCA_035762585.1 Myxococcota bacterium | reverse complement strand
TCTCGGGCGCCTCGCGCAGCGCTGTCGTGTCGAGCCGCACGCGCGCGCGGCACGGCGCGTTCGCGGCGGCAAGCTTCGTGCCGCCTCCCGTAATCAGTGCACCGAGCTTCGCGCGCGAGAGCGCCGCGAGCGCGGCAGCGCACTCCGCTTCGCTGCGCGGGCGCAGCGTCGCCTCGAGCTGCGCGCCTTCGAGCGCGAGCGGTGCGTGCGGCGTGCAGCTCTCGCCGAGCTCGCGCGCGAGCACCGCGATCGCCTCGCTCACGGCGCCGCCCCGCAAGCGGCGCGCAGCGAGCCGGAGGCGAGCGAAGTCGAACAGTGGACTCCCATTGGGGCAAGCCTCAGCGTGCGGGGCTCGCGCATCCGATTGACCAGCTACTCGAACGCGACGCGGTCGTAGCCGCGCGCCTTCGGGTTCGACTCGGTGCAGAAGCGCGTGGTCGGGAAGATCTTGCCGGGATTGCAGACGTGCTCCGGATCGAACGCGTCGCGCAGCGCAATCTGCGCGGCGAGATCCGCTTCGCTGAACACGAGCGGCATGAACTCGCGCTTCTCGAGCCCGATGCCGTGCTCGCCGCTGATCACGCCGCCGGCCTCGACGCACACGCGCAGGATCTCCTCGCCGGCCTTCAGCACGCGCGCGAGCTCGTCGGCGTCGCGGCGATCGAACGAGATGTTGGGGTGGAGATTGCCGTCGCCCGCGTGGAAGACGTTCGAGAGCCGCAGGCCGTGCGCGTCGCCGATCGCGCACACGCGCTCGAGGATCTCGGGCAGCTTCGCGCGCGGCACCACTGCGTCGTGCACGTAGAGATCGGGCGCGAGCCGGCCCATCGCGCCGAACGCGCCCTTGCGCGCGCGCCAGAAGCGCTGGCGCTCGGCGGCGTCGCGCGCGACCGCGACCTCGCGCGCGCCGGCGTCGCGGCAGTGCGCGCTCGCGCGCTCGACTTGCCGCGCGACCGCCGCGCTCGGGCCGTCGAGCTCGACGATCAGAATCGCGCCCGCGTCGGTCGGCATGCCCGCGGCGTACACGCTCGCCTCGACCGCGCGGATCGTGCGCTGGTCGACGATCTCGAGCGCGCCGGGAATCAGGCCGCTCTTGATGATCGCGCCGACCGCGCGGCATGCGGAGACGACGTCGGGAAAGATTCCGAGCAGCGTCTCGACGCGCTCGGGCAGCGGCATCAGCCGAACGCTGATCTCCGTAACGATTCCGAGCGTGCCCTCGCTGCCGACCACCGCGCCGACGAGATCGAAGCCGCTCGCGAGGCCGGCCGGATTCCCGAGCCGCACGAGCTCGCCATCGGGCAGCACGAGCTCGAGCGCGAGCACGTGATTGGTCGTGGTGCCGAACTTCAGCGTGTGCGGGCCGCCCGAGTTCTCGGCGACGTTGCCGCCGAGCGTGCACGACTGCTGGCTCGACGGATCGGGCGCGTAGAAGAGACCGTGCTTTGCGACCGCCTTCGAGAGATCCGCGTTCACGACGCCGGGCTGGACGACGGCGATGCGGTTCTCAGGGTCGACGCGCAGGATCCGGTTCATGCGCGCGCACTCGATCACGACGCCGCCGTGGCACGCGACCGCTCCGCCGGAGAGCCCGGTGCCCGCGCCGCGCGGCACGAACGGCACGCCGTGCTTGCGGCACGCCCGCACGCTGCGCTGCACTTCGCCCGTGTCGCGGGGGAGCACGACCGCGCTCGGCCGCGCGCTGTGATGCGTGAGCCCGTCGGCCTCGTAGACGAACAACTCTTCAGGGCGAGCGAGGACACCGTCGGCGCCGAGGATCTCGCGCAGCTCAGCGAGCAGCGGAGTCATCGGTCGAGGTCTCGGAGGCGGGCCGCCATCGCGCGGCGCCCAATTGCTAGGCCAGGCCGAGGCGCTCGAGGTCGTCCTCGTCCAGGCCCAGGTAGTGGCCGATCTCGTGCTTCACCGTGATCTGGATCTGCTCGACGAGCTCGGCGTGCGTGCGACAGATCTTCTCGAGGTTCTTCTTGAACAGGATCACGCGGTCGATCTCGCGCGCCTGCGCGGTCGAGGCGGCCTCGGTGCGCGGCACGCCGATGAAGATGCCCAGGATCTGCGGCGAGACGTTCTCGTTCGAGAGCAACTCGGCATCGGGGAAGTCGCGCACCAGCACCGGCATGTGCTCGACATACTCGCGGATCGAGCGCGGCAGATCGGAGAGCGCCTCGGCGGTGATGCGCTCGAAGGTCGCGTCGTCGACCACCACCGGCAGCGGGTAGTGATCCGAATCCAGCGCGTTCGATTGCTGGAACGCGCGGCGTGCATCGTCCTCGCGCCCTAATCGCTCGAGCACGAGGCCGTAGTGGTAGACCGCGTGGGCGGACTCGGGATCCATTCCGACCGCGCGCTCGAGCTGCTTGCGCGCCTCCTCGAAGCGCCCGAGCTCGAAGCCGAGCTGGCCCTCGAACGCGCGGTAGACCGCGATCTCGCCGGACTTCTGGATCGCGCGGCGCACCAGGAAGAGGGCCCCCTCGAGGTCGTCCAAGTAGAACAGCGCCTTGGACTTCAGGTAGTAGATCTCGGCCTCGGTCGCGCGATCGGGCTTCGGCAGCTCGGCGGCGCCGGAGAGCAGTCGGTCGCAGAGCGCGATCGCCTGCTCGTGCTCGCCCATCTCTTCGATCAAGAGCTCCGCGCGGTTCAGGTGCGCGGTCAGGAATTTCGGGTCGGCCATCACGGCCAGCTCGAACTGGTAGAGCGCCTCTTCCACGCGCCCTTCGTCCCAGAGGATCTCGCCGCGCCCGTTGTGGGCTTCGGCTCCGTTCGGGTGGGCCTTCAGCGCCTCGTCGAGCCAGGCCAGCGCCTCGTCCGTGCGACCGCCGTGGGATGCTTCCATCGCCTGGTCGAGGCAATCCCAGTAGCGATCGTTGTCCTTCATTGGCGCCGCCCTACTGCCCTATCTCTCGGCTTGGCTCGTGCTCGACTTGCGAAACGCGGGCCACCCTAGCAGAGCGAGGGGGCCGTCTTCGGCGCGGAAATTCCGTCGGAGAGCGCGTGACGGCCGTCGGAATCTCGTGGCGAAAAAATTTCGCGCGCGAATCCCGCGAAGGAGGCTTCGCGGGCTGGCAGCCGGCTCGCAGCTGGGCAACGCAACCCGCCGCCTAGAAAGCGCTTCCTTCCGCTACGCCAGCCCGCCCCTCGAGCGCCTCGTCCGTCCGTTGCGGCGCGCAGGGCGCGTGGGGGAACCTGGGCCTTCCGCATGCGAGGAGGTGGCCGCCGTGATCCTTCAGGACAAGACCGTGATCGTTTCGGGCGTGGGCCCGGGGCTCGGCGGCGCGATCGCACGCTGCGCGCTGCGCGACGGCGCGAACGTCGTGATCGCCGCGCGCGGCGCCGCCAAGCTGGAGGCGATCGCGAAGGAGCTCGACCCGAGCGGCCGCCGCGTCGCGGCGCACGCGTTCGACATAACAAGCGCCGCCGCGTGCGACGGCCTCGCCGCGTTCGCCGAGCAGCGCTTCGGAGGGCTCGACGCGCTGATCCAGGTCGCGGCCTTCGACGCCGTATTCGGCACGCTCGAGACCACGACGCCGGACGACTGGCGCAAGGTGATGGAAGTGAACGTGATCGGTTCGACGCAGCTGTGCCGCAGCGTCGTCCCGGCGCTGAAGAAGCGCGGCGGCGGCGCGATCGTGCTGATCGGCTCCCAGTCCTACAACAAGCCGCCCGACACCGCGCAGCTCGCCTACGCGTCGTCCAAGGGCGCTCTGATGAGCGCGATGTTCCAGATGGCTGCCGAGCTCGGCCCGTCGAAGATCCGCGTCAACACCGTGATCCCGACCTGGATGTGGGGCCCGCCGGTCCAGAACTACGTGAAGTGGCAGGCGAAGCAGCAGGGCACCAGCGAGGACGCCGTGATCGCGCACATCGTTCAGCGCTTCCCGATGCGCGAGATCCCGCCCGACGACGACGTCGCAGAGGTCGCCGTGTTGTTCGCGAGCGACCGCACGCGCATGGTGACGGGGCAGTACCTGCGCGTGGATGCGGGGGAGAAGATGGGGTGAGCCATTAGGGTCGGAGCCTACTGGCTCACTTCATTCAAGGCGGCCGCACCCGCGCTCGCGATCTCTTCGTCCACGGTGGGCGAGTCGCCCGAGACACCGATCGCGCCGATCACACGGCCCTGATGAGTGAGCGGAACTCCGCCCCGCAGCGCCGCGGCGCCGGGTAACGCGAGCGCGGCGACGCGCCCATTCGCCACCTGGTCCTCGAACACGCCGCTCGGGCGGCGGAAGATGGCGGCGGTGCGGCCTTTCGCGATCGCGACGTCGACGCTCGCGAGCTGCGTGTCGTCGAGGCGCTCCAGCACGACCAGCGTGCCCGAGTCGTCCATCACCGCGACCACCACGCCGAGCCCGCGCCGCATCGCCTCCGCCTCGGCGGCGTGCGCGACGCGGCGCGCGGCTTCGAGGGTGAGGACGGGCTTGGTGGGGAGCGCATCGCCCGCGCCGGCTTCCGTCACGGCAGCGAGCGTGAGTGACAGCGCGAGGGCAGTGCCGAAGCGGATCGTCGAGCGCATGGGCGGAACCTCGGATAGCGACGCTCGGATGCGCCTGCGCCGAAGCGCGTCACTTCACGGGCGCGCGAACCGTGTTCCAGCGCTCGAGCACATCCCACTCGGCCGCCCAGCGCTCGATGTAAGCCTCATCGAGCACGGGCATGGCATCGAGAATCGATTCGATGTCTGCGAGGTCGTTCGACTTCCCGGCGAGCAGCTTGAAGAGAATGGCGTCCTCTCGCCGCGGCACACGAACCGCGAGTCCGCAACGAAGCACCTCGATGACCGAGCGCTGGAAAGCGCTTCGCTCCAGCTGTGAACGAATCGCAATGAGGTCGGCGTAGCCGAGCTCCTGGTGAAGGAACCGTCGCAACGTCTCGTCAGGCGATGAGTGCAAGAGCCGCCAGCCCGCCGTGCCGAGAGCATCTACGAGACGAGCAGACACGAGAGTTGGGGCGTCCACGAGGAGTGCAGTCTCGTCCGTGAGGCGCGTCTGTGCGCGGTAGAGACTCGCTGCAAGGTCGCCGAACAAGAGCCATTCGAAGCCACGATCGTGAAGCGCACCGCCGATCGATTCGAGCGCCCTACGCGCCACGGCGCTGCACATAGGCGAGGCCGGACCCCAGATCGTGCTCGCCGCCCCGCACGCCGGGCTTCGCGAGCCGGCCGAGCCTCAGCTCGATCGCCTCCATTCGATCGAACATCTCCGAGAGGATGCGGGTGGTCGTTCTTCTCGCGCGAGCATGCGCTTGGCCTCGCCGATCTTCCGCATGTGCGCGCGATCGGCCTCGCTCGCGCGCCTCGGTGCGTCGTCGCTCATCCGCGCAGCCTACTTCTCGGAAGATATTAGGCGAACCATCTCCCCAGCTTCGTCCCGAACAACAGGCGGATGAACTTCTGCATGCCGTCCTCTGCTTTGCGCGAGTACGGGTAGCCGCCCTGGATCGGGCCCTTGCCCTTGCGGTCGGAGATAATCGGCTGCGCGTGGCAGTAATTACGGAGGCCCTGCGCTCCGTTCACCGCGCCGATGCCGCTCGCCTTGACGCCGCCGAACGGCGCCTCGGGCACGCCGTAGGTGAGCGCCATGTCGTTCACGCACACGCCGCCGGTCTCGATGCGTGCAGCGATGCGTTGGCCCTTCGCGCTGTCGGTCGTCCAGACGTTGCCGTTCAGGCCGTACGCCGAATCGTTCGCGAGCGCGATCGCCTCGTCCTCGCTCTTCACGCGCTGGATCGCGACGATCGGCCCGAACGTCTCCTGAGTCATCAGGTCCATCGAGTGGTCGACGTCGACCACGACGGTGGGCTCGTAATAGAGGCCCTTCAGCGCCGGGTTGCGGCGGCCGCCGACCAGCACCTTGGCGCCCTTCGCGACCGCGTCGCGCATGTGCGCCTCGATGATCGCGAGCTGCTTGTCCCAGAACACCGCGCCGACGTCGAACTCGCCGCTGTCGCTCTGGCGCAGCTGCTTCGCGCGGTCGACGACGCGGCTCACGAACGAGTCGTAGATCTCGTCGACGACGTAGATGCGCTCGGTGCCGCAGCAATAGTGGCCGGTGTTCATGCACGAGCCGATCAGCGCGCCCTGCGCGGCGCGCTCGAGGTCGGCGTCGGCGCAGACGATCATCGCGTCCTTGCCGCCGAGCTCGAGCGTGCACGGAATCAACGAACGCCCGCACGCCTCCGCGACGCGCCGGCCGGTCGCGACGCTGCCGGTGAACGAGATCTTGTTCACGCCCGCTTCGATCAGCGCGGCGCCGGTCGCTCCGTCGCCTTGCACGACCTGATAGAGATCCGCCGGCCAGCCCGCTTCCTCGGTCAGGCGCTTCACGAGCAGCGCCGAGAGCGGCGTGACCTCCGACGGCTTGTGCACGACCGCGTTGCCGGCGACGACCGCCTGCACGAGCGGATTCACCGCGAGCACGACCGGTCCGTTCCACGGCGTGATCAGCCCGACCACGCCGAGCGGCTTGTAGACGAGCGCGAGCCGCTTCGCGAAGCCCATCACGCCGTGGATGCGGCGCTTCTCGGGTGCGAGGAATTTCGGCGCGCGCTTCGCGTAATAAGTGATCGCGTCGCAGCACGCGAACACCTCCATGCTGATCGCCTCACTGCGCGCCTTGCCGGTCTCCTGCATCACGAGCTCGATGATCTCGTCCTGGCGCGCGACGAACTGGTCGAGCAGGCGCCACAGGTACCGCGCGCGCTCGGCGACCGGCAGCTCCGCCCACGCCGCCTGCGCCTTGCGCGCGCGCGCGACCGCGGCGCGCACGTCCTCGGCGTTCGCGCACTCGAACTCTCCAATCGGCGCGAGCGTCGCGGGGCTCGACGCGCGATAGCGCCGGCGCGGGCCGGGCGTCTCGATCGGCTCGATGATCGCCATGAAATCCCTCCAGAAGGTGGCCGCGCACCATATCTCGAATATCCGCGCCGCCAGTGTGCGTCTCCGACTTCGATCTGCCGATGAGTTGCCGGTGTGGTTCTTCGGGCTTGACCCACGCAAACCCAGTGGCAACCGTCCGCCAACTCGAGGGCCAATGGCGCTGGAACGGCTGATTACGCTGCCCCTCCAACAAGTCGGCGAATTGATCGCGGAAGGCGTCAGCGCGTTCCGGCGCGCCTCTCGCTACGCCGACGTGCCCGCGCTCGAGCCACGCTTCGCACTGCTCGCCCACGGCCTGCTCGACCGCAGCTTCACCCTGATGACTTCGCTCGCGTCGGGCGTGCCGCTGCCGCAGCTCGTGCGCCGCATGGTCGACGAAGCGCAGAGCGCGCACGCGTTCTATGCGAAGCGCGGCTGGCTCGGCGACGCCGAGGCGTATCACCGGCGCCCGCCGCGCCTGCGCGTCGTCGAGAGCAACGCGCGTTCCGTGTGGCTGCGCCCAGGCCTCGCGCCGACGCGCTACGAGCACCTGCGCTGGGAGAGCGGCTTCGATCCGCACGAAGGCGAGCCCGGTGGCGAGCGCTGGCAGGCGCATCCGACCAACGCCACCGCGCACGCGTACGTGCTGCGCCACGCGACGCCGCGCCCGTGGCTCGTGTGCGTGCACGGCTTCGCAATGGGCACTCCGCTCGTGAACTTCGCGGGCTTCCCTGCGCGCTTCCTGCACGAGACGCTCGGGCTGAACCTGATCTTCCCGACGCTGCCGCTGCACGGCCCGCGCGGCACCGCGCAGATGAGCGGCGGCGAGGTGCTCTCGCCGGACTACCTGCGCATGGTGTTGTTATTCGCGCAGGCGGTGTGGGACGTGCGGCGCGCGATCTCGTGGGTGCGCGCGCAGGGCGAGACGGAGGTCGGCCTGTTCGGCCTCTCGCTCGGCGCCTATGTCTCGGC
>DASTOI010000869.1:0-3757 GCA_035762585.1 Myxococcota bacterium | reverse complement strand
CTCGCCCTTCGCGATCTCCGCGTCGGCGTCGGCGCTCCAGAGCTCGCCGCGCAGCGCCACGGTGCCCGAAGGCGTGAGCGCCGTCGATGCCACGCCGCGCATCCCGAGCAGCTCGCCCTCGCCGAGCTTGCTCGGCGAGCGCAGCACGCGGCCGACCGCCCAAGCCGCGAGCGCGCCGAACGCCGCGAAGCTCGCGACCACCGGCACGACGACGCCCCAGAACGGCAGCTCGAGATCCGAGACGTCCGGGCGATCGAAGATCATCGAGCCGCCGAGCAGCATGCAGACGAGGCCCGCCACGAACAGCAGCCCGTAGCTGCTGACGAACAGCTCGGCTGCGACCAGCGCGCAGCCGCCGAGGAACAGCGCGAGCCCCAGCCACGAGAACGGCACGAGCTGGAGGGCGGTCGCGGCGATGATCAGGCACGCCGTGCCGAGCACGCCCGGAACGCCGATGCCCGGCGTGTTCAGCTCGAGCCAAACCAAGCCCGCGCCGGCAACGAGCAGCAGGAAGGCGAGCTGCGGATCCGCGATCGCGTGCAGCAGCCGCGCGAGCAGCCCCATCGGCAGCTCGCGGAGCGGCGCATGCCGGAGCACCAGCCGCACGTCGCTACCGCCCAGCCTCACCTCGCGGCCGTCGAGAGCGGCGAGCAGCGCCTCGCGAGCGCCGGCGACCAGGTCGATCACGTTCAGCTCGAGCGCCTCGTCCGCATGGATCGCGACCGATTCGCGCACCGCCTTCGCCGCCCACTCGACGTTGCGCCCGCGCTCCTTCGCGATCGACTCGATGAACGACGCGGTGAAGTTCTCCGCCTTCTCGAGCTCGATGTCCGACGGCGGCGGGAGCTTCTCGCTCGCGGGATCCGCCGGCTTGCGTTGATTGTCGCCGCCGATCGTGATCGGGTGCGCGGCGCCGATGCTCGAGCCCGGCGCCATCGCGGCGATGTGCGCCGCGAGCGTGATGAACGTGCCGGCGGAGGCGGCCCACGCGCCGCGCGGCACGAACACCGCGATCGGCGCATCGGCGCGCAGCATCGCGCGCACGATCTCTTGGGTCGATCCGAGCGAGCCGCCCGGCGTGTCGAGCTCGATCACGAGCAGCGCCGCATGCGTCTGCTGCGCGACGTCGATCGCGTGCACGAGGTAGTCCGCGGACGCCGGGTTGATCGTGCCCTCGACGCGCGCGACCAGAACCGCGCCCTCGCGCGGCGGCGCTTCACCGCCACGTTCGGTCGCGGCAGCCGCTGCGGGCTCGCTCGCGGGCTCTCGCGCCTCGGCGCCCGCTCCGCTCGCGAGCGCGCAGCCGAGCGCCAGCGCGAGCGCGCGTGCATTCCTCACGCGCGTTTCCCTTCGCGCAGCTTCTCGATGCGGTCGAAGATCCGCGCCGCGACCTCGCTCTTCGGGAGCAGGGGCAGCTCCTCGACCTCGCCATCGGGCGTGAGCAGAAGGACGGCGTTCGAATCGGTCTCGAAGCCGGCGTCGCTGCGCGAGATGTCGTTCGCGACGAGCAGATCGCAGCCCTTGCGCGCGAGCTTGCGGCGCGCGGCGGCGCGCACGTCATGGCTCTCCGCGGCGAAGCCGACAACGATGCGCTCGCCGCGGTCGCGGCTGATCTCGGCGAGGATGTCGGGATTCGCGACGAGCTCGAGCGTGAGGCGCTCGCCGTCCGCGAGATCTTCCTTCTTGATCTTGCGCTCCGCGGGGCTCGCCGGCCGGAAGTCGGCCACCGCGGCCGCCATCACGACGACCTGCGCGCTCGCCTGCTCCCGCAGCACCACGGCGCGCATGTCGAGCGCGGATGCGACGTCTATGCGCGTCACTCCCGCCGGCGTCGGCTGGGTGCTCGCGCCGGCGATCAGCACGCACTCGGCACCGCGCAGCGCAGCCTCCGCGGCGAGCGCGAAGCCCATCTTTCCAGAGGAACGATTCGTGATCGCGCGGACCGGATCGAGCGGCTCGCGCGTGCCGCCGGCCGTCACGACGACGCGCACGCCGGCGAGGCTCTTCGGCGCGAGCAGCAGCTCCACCTGCGCGGCGATCTCCGCGGGCTCGCTCATGCGCCCGAGCCCCTCCCAGCCACACGCCAGCTCGCCCGCCTCCGGCCCGAGCGTGCGCACGCCGCGCGCGCGCAACGTCGCGATGTTCGCCTGCGTCGCGGGATGGCTCCACATGTTCACGTTCATCGCCGGCGCGACGAGCACCGGCGCGCGCGTGGCGAGCAGCAGCGTCGAGGCCAGGTCGTCCGCCAGGCCGTGCGCGAGCTTCGCGAGGAAGTCGGCGCTCGCGGGAGCCACGAGCACGAGCTCCGCCCAATCGGCGAGCTCGATGTGACCGATCTGGCTCTCGTCGGTCAGGTCGAAGAGCGCGCTTCGAACCGTCTGGCCCGACACGGCTTGCAGCGCGAGCGGCGCGACGAACTGCCGCGCGGCGTCGGTGAGCACGCAGCGAACCGAGTGGCCGGCTCTCCCCAGCGCGCGCACGAGCTCGGGCGTCTTGTAGGCCGCGATTCCGCCGCTCACGACGAGGAGGATGCGCCGTTTCGCCATCGCCGTTTCGCCTTCGCGAAAACCCTGACAACTGTCGGGAGCGAGCCAGGGTAGCGGGGATTTGAGCTGCTCCTACCGCAGCCTTGCGACCCCCGCTGCGAGCCGGCGCGTGAGCGCCGAGGGCGAGGCCGCCTCGGCATAGACGCGGATCACGGGCTCCGTGCCGGAGGCCCGCCAGTGAAGAAAGCCATCGTCGAAGCGCAAGCGCAGCCCATCCATAGGAACGGCCTCGCGCACGGGAGCGCCGGCGACCCGAGCCGGCGGCGCCGCGCCAAGCGCCGCGAGAGCACGGAGTGTGCGGTCGCTCGCGGGCGTCGCCGCGCGCCCGCACGCGCTGCGGCCGTGCGTGCGAGCGAGGCGCGCGCGCCGTCCGTGGAGCGGCTCGCCGTGCGCGATCGCTTCGAGCGCGATCGCCGCGGCGGCGATCCCATCCTTATCGAGGCCAAGCGGTCGCCAGCAGAAGCCCCCGCTCTCCTCGCCTGCGACGTCCGCGCGCCCGTCGCGGAGCGCGGCCGAGAGCGCCGAGAAACCGAGCCCGACGCGCCGCACCGCGAGGCCGTGCGCACAGGCGACCCGCTCAGCGAGGGAGCCCGTCGCGACTGACAGCGCGAGCCCGCGTGCGATCCGGCGCGTCGCCGCGAGGTGATCGACGAGCAGCGCGAGCGCCTCGGTCTCGCTGAGCAGGCGGCCCTGCGCGTCGAGCAGCACGAAGCGGTCCGCGTCGCCGTCGCTCGCGACGCCAAACGCGAAGCCGCCCGCGCGCACGGCGGCGCCGAGGCCGCGCAAGCGCGCGCGCGTCGGGTCCGGCGCGCCGCCGCCGAAGCGTGGGTCGGCCGACGCGCGGCGCGTTTCGACGCGCGCGCCGAGCGCACGCAGCGCCCGATCGAGCGCGCCGGCGCCGGCGCCGTGCATCGCGTCGTACAGCACGCGCGGCCTTGCTCGCCGAATCGACGCGACGTCGAGCTGCGACGCGAGCCGCGCGATGTACGCGCGCGGCGCATCCCGCAGTGGGCGCGCGCGGCCGCGACGCAGCTCGCCCGCATCACGCAGCGCGTTCGCGCGCCGCGCGATGCGATCCACGAACCCGCGCGCCGCGCCCTCGCCTCCGGCGGCGAAGATCTTCACGCCGAGATACTCGGGCGCGTTGTGGCTCGCGGTGACCACGTAGCCCGCGGCGGCGCGGCGCGCGCGCACCTGGAACGCGGCGATCG
>DASTOI010000868.1:0-2761 GCA_035762585.1 Myxococcota bacterium | reverse complement strand
GGTCGGCGTCGGGCGGATGCGCGCGCGTCGCGAGCGCGAGGCGAGCGAGCGCGAGCGCGCTCAGCGACGCCGCGTCGGCTCCCCCAGCCGCCGACGCGAGCTCCGCTTCCGCGAGCAGCGGCTCGAGCTGCGCGCGCTCGTCGCCGCGCAGCGCGCGCAGCTGCGCGAGCCGCGCCTTCGACGCGGGGTCGTAGAGCGCCGCGCTGCGCAGCCAGCGCTCGGCCGGGGCCCACGCGCCTCTCCCTAATGACAGCGCGAGCTCGCCGAGCAGCGCATCGCGGCGCGCGGGCACGAGCGGCTCGGCCGGCAAGGCGCCCGGCGCCCCCAGCGACGCGAGCGCAATGCGCTCGCGCGGCGGTTCGCCGAACGAGAGGAAGCGCAGCAGCTCGGCTTCGAGCGCGGCGGCTTCGAGACCGAACGCCTCGGCGCACGCGCGCTCGGGCGGCATCCCGCCGTTCACGAGCGCGAGATAGCTCGCCAGCCGATCCGCGCGCGCGGGGAAGCCGGCGCGATCGCCCGAGCGCAGGAAGTGCAGCAGCGCCCAGCTCTCCGCGGCCAAGCCTTCGCGCGCGTGCTGGGACCAGCGCAGCGTCTCGCGCGCGCTGAGCACGCGCTTCAGCGGATGCAGCGTCGCGAGCGCGAACCACTCGAGCCGCGCGCGCGGCGGGCGCCCGAGCTCGAGCGCGTCGCCCGTCACGCGCGCGGTCGAGACGAGCTCCGCGCCGCCCTCCTCGAGCCAGAGCGGGCGCGGCCGAGGGTCGCTCGCCGCGAGCAGATGCGTGAGCGAGTGCTGCGCCGCGGTCAGCGATTGCTCGCGCAGTGCGCCATCGAGCACGAGGGTTGCCCGCTCGGGCGCGACATGGAGAAACGCCGGCGCGCCGCTCAGCGGCCGCAGGTACGCGTAGCCGTCCGCGGCGGTGAGCGAGATCGCCGTGACGGGCGGGAGCAGCGACGGATCCGCGTCGAGCAGCCGGCTCGCCGCCGCCAGCGCGCGCTCGAGCTGCAGCGCGAGCGCGCCGGCGTCGTCGCCTCCCGCGCTGCTGACGGCTTCGATGTGCGGGCCGCGCGCCGCGAACCACGCGCTCGGAGCCGGCGGCGGCGGCTGCTCCGCCCGCGCCGGCGCCGCGAGCAGCGCCGCGGCGAGCAGCGCGCGCTGAGCTCTGGCTCGAGTCCGGGCTGCGTCGCGCTGATTCATGGCCGCCCTCGGCGCCGCGCAGTCTACTCGCGGGGCGGCGGCGCGGTCGCGACGTCGGGCTCGCTCTCGCTCGCGCGGATCTCGAGCGAGCGCAGCGCCCGCGCGCTGCGCTCGGCCTCGAGCCGCGCGCGCGCCGCGATCTCGTCGCTGCGCCGCGAGAGCGCCGCGCGCAGCTCGCGCGCCCGCTGCGCGTGTGATTCGTCGCCGAGGGCCGGCTGCGTGCGGCGCACGATCCGTCGCAGCGTGAGCGCCGGCTGGCCGGCGACGCGCGCGCGGATCTCGATCGGGTTCTGGCCCGCGCGCAGCGGGACGATCGCGTCGAAGCTGCCGTCCGCGAACATGCGCACGGCGCGCGCGGGCTCACCGCTGCGCTCGTTGCGAATCGTCACTTGCTCGAGCCCGGTCAGGCGCGTGTCGCGCAGGAACGAGATGTCGTCCAGCTCGCTCACGATCTCGAACACGCCGCCCGTTCGCTCTGCGAGCTCGCGCAGCGTCTCGCTCTTCTCGCCGGCGTCCTTCCCGAGCGCGTACGCGTGCACACGAATGCCGAAGCGCGCGATCTCGTCCGCGGCGCGCAGCGCGCGCCGGCGCGCCTCGAACTTGTTGGGCGTGGTCGGCTCGCCATCCGACAGCATCAGGATCGTGCGCTGGGCCCGCTCGCCCGGGCGCCGCCGCGCGAGCAGGTCGTCGAACGCGGCTCGCAGCGCGGCCTCGAAGCTCGTCCCGGTCGAGTCGTAGTGGACGCGATGGCGCTCGAGCGCCGCCAGCGCGCGCTGCGGCGCGCCGAGCGGCGCGGCGAGGCGGGCGGTCGCGGTGAAGAGAACCAGGCTGACCCGCGTGGTCGCGGGGTCGAGCTCGCCGAGCAGCTGCTTGGCCGCCGCGAGCTCGGCGCGCACGATCGAATCGCCGCGATCCGACGATCCGCGCCGCGAGTCCGGCGCGCGGTACTGCTTCCCGATCGTGCGCCCGACGCGGCCATCGCCGTCGACGTCGACGCCGGTCGCATCGAGCGTGCTGTTCGAGACGTCGAGCGCGATCGCGATGTCCTGCCGCTCCGCTTCCCAAAGCCCAGCCGTTCCGCGCAGCTCGAGCCACGGGAGGTCGGTGACGGCTTCCTCGCCCGGCGCCGGCGCGTGCACGTCGAGGCGCGCGACCCGGCGGCGCGTCGTGCGGGCATCGTCCGGATCGACGCCGGCCGCGCGCAGCAGATCGTCGAGGGCCGCGCGGTCCGCTTTCGGCGTTGCGTGCGCGCTCGCTCGCAGCCGCGCGAGCGCCGCGAGCGCCTGCTCGGGTCGACCCGCCTGCTGGAGGCTCTGCGCGAGCGCGAGGTCGGCGGCCGGCAGCGCCGGAAGCGCGCTGCGCGCCGAAGCGAGCGCGCGGGCCGCGCGGGCTGGCTCACCGCGCGCGAGCGCGAGCCGGCCGAGCGCGAGCTGCGCGGACGCGTGCCCAGGATCGAGCGCGAGGCTGCGCGCGAAGCTGGCTTCCGCGAGCGCGACGAGCTCGCTGCGGCGCGCCGCGTGCTCGGGCCGCTGCGCGAGCGCGAGCTGCGCCTCGCCGATGCGCCGC
>DASTOI010000867.1:0-4185 GCA_035762585.1 Myxococcota bacterium | reverse complement strand
GCTGCCGGCGGGGCACAGCACGAAGCTCACGTACAGGTTCGTGCGCGGCGGCGAGAAGAAGCTGCGGCCGAGCCGGCCGCGCCCGGCGGTCTGCGCCTCGGCGATCACGGCGGTTCCATGCGCAGCGCCAGCGGCCGCGCGCGCGAGCGCTTCGCGATTGGTCGAATCGAGCTCCGCGAACCAGTGCAGCTCGCGCGCGAGCCAACGCGTTCGCGGCGCGATCGCGGCGAGCGTCAGCGCCTCCTCCGAAGGGCTGCGCGCCTCGGCGGACGGCGCCGCCGCGCGCAGGCCCTCGCTGGAGGCGCCCGAGCTCATCTACCGACTTTCCTGGCGCGCACCTCGAGCGCGACGTCCGCCGCCGTCGCCGAGTGCGTGAGCGCGCCGACCGAGATGCGGTGCACTCCGCTCTCCGCGATCGCGCGCACGTTCGCGAGCGTCACGCCGCCCGAGGCTTCGAGCGAGGCGCGCTCGCCGAAGCGCGCGACGTACTCGCGCAGCTCCGCGGGCGTACGGTTGTCCAGCAACAGCATCTGCGCGCCGGCTTCGAGCGCCTCCTCCGCCTGTGCCAGGCTCTCGACTTCGCACTGGACCGCGAGGTGCGGGGCCGCACCGGCGCGCGCGGCCTTCACCGCCGCGGCGACGCCGCCGGCCGCCGCGATGTGGTTGTCCTTGATCAGCACCGCGTCGTACAGGCCGAAGCGGTGGTTCGTGCCGCCGCCGACCGCGACCGCGTATTTGTCGAGCGCACGCCAGCCGGGGAGGGTCTTGCGCGTATCGAGGATGCGCGCGCCGGTGCCGGCGACCGCCTCGACGTAGCGCCGCGTCAGCGAGGCGACGCCGCACAGGCGCCCGAGGAAATTCAGCGCGATGCGCTCGCCGGCGAACACCGAGCGCCCGCCGCCGCGGATGCGCATCAGCGGCGTCACACCGGTGACGAAGTCGCCGTCGCTCCGGAGTGCGGCGACGTCGAGCCGCGGATCCACTGCGGCGAAGCACGCGGCGGCGACTTCGAGCCCGCACACGACGAGCGGCGCGCGCGCCTCGATCTCCGCCTCGACCTGAAGCGACGCGGGCAGGCACGCATTGCTCGTCACGTCGCCGCTGCCGAGATCCTCCGCGAGCGCGCGCTGGATCAGCGGCTCCCAAGTCGACGGATGCGGCAGGCTCGCGTGCACCCGCCGAGTCTAAGACGACTCGGCGCGGATGGGCAGAAGAGAATCGACGGCGAATACGCGCCGAGACCCAACGCCCCTCGGCGCCCCGGTTACCGCGACGACGCGAAGCGTGCACAGCGGTCGGCTCGATGCCGACCGCTGCGCAGCTCTCCCTAACACCTGATCGAGACCACGAGCACGAGCGTTCGCGGCCGGGCCGGGGGCGGCGGCGCCGAGGTAGAAGCGGACGCGCAGCCCATGGGAATCTCCGCCTTCAGTTGCCGGGACACGCCGCAGCCCGAGCCTCTTCCCTTCAAAGGTGCGCGGAGCCACGAGGCGCCGCCGCCCCCGGCCCGGCCGCGAACGCGGTGCGCGCGACCAGGAACAGCAACCAAGGAAGGATCAGTCCTCGCCTTCCTTCAGCTTGCGGATCTCTTCGCGGATCAACGTCTCGGCCATCTTGGGAATGACCTCCCACGCGATCTGCTCGACGCGCTGCACCGTCTCGCGGACGATGCGATCCGTCACGTCCCCGAACGCCTCCCACGCCATCTTCTCGAGCATGTTGCGGAGCTCGTCGCGGCCGGGCATCGCGCCCTCCGCGAGCGGCATCGCCGCGACGCGGGCCGGCGCGGCTTCGCTCTCGTCCGCGGGCTGCGCGGTGGGCTCGGGAGCGAACGGGTCCTCCTCTTCCTCGGCGGGCCATTCCTGCGCTTCGGCCGGCGCAATCAACACGGTCGTCGCGGGCGAGGGCGCGGCGGTCAGCTCCGGCTCGTCGGCGAACGGATCGCCGAGATCGGTCGAGGAGATCTCGTGGGAGGACGCGGGGCGCGCGCCGCCGATCATGTCCGCGAACGGGTCGCCCGCGACGCCGGCCTCGGCAGGCGTGATCGTGCCCACGCCCGCGGCGCGCGGCTCGCCGAACATCACGCGCGTCGCCGCCATCGGCTCCGAAGAGCTCACCGCCGGAGAGGCGTCGTCCTCGGCGAACAGCACGCGCGTCGCCGCCGGCGCCTCGTCGTCGAACGCGTCCGCCTCGACGGGAGGCAGCGTCTCGGCGTTCTCCTCGTCGTCCGCGAGCGGGGCCACGCCCGAGTCCGCGTCGGCGAGCGAGACCTGCGTCATCCCTTCGACTTCGAGCGCCGGCGCGTCGAGCTCGTCGTCCGCGTTCATCTCGAGCTCGTCGGCCGTCCCGAAGGAGAGGGCCTCCGGCGCCGGAGCCGCAGCGTTGCGGCCGACCTGGCTTGGCTCGGTGATCTCCTCGGACATGAAGTCGAACGGCTCTTCTTCCTCTCCGAACAGAGGCGACGCGCTCGCCGGCCCAGCGGCCGGCGCGGGCGCTGCTGCGGGCGGCGGCGTCGCCGCCGCGAGCCGCGCGGTCACCAGATCGACCAGCGCCTGCGCCTCGAACGGCTTCGTGATGTGGCCGTCGGAGCCGACCTCGCGAGCGCGCACTTCGTCGAACGCCTCGAACGTGCCGGTCAGCAGCAACACCGGGACGTGGCGCAGATTCGGGTCGGCCTTGATCTGGCGGCAGACCTCATAGCCGTTCAGCCCCGGCATCACGACGTCGGCGAGAACGATGTCGGGCCGCACTTCCTTTGCCTTCGCAACCGCCGACGTCCCATTGTCGACGCTGACGAGCGTGATGTCCTCGCTCGCGAAGCTGATCCCGACGACCTTTTGGATCGTGACGCTGTCGTCCGCGAGAAGCAGAGTCTTCGGCATTTGCAGTCCTTTTCGAACACCGCTCGCACGGCGCGCGCAGGCTTCTCCTGGTCCTCTCTCTATCGTCGGCGCGGCTGCGAGGTTGAAGGATTCTCGCTTCTCGCGCCGGAAAATTGCGCGCAACCTAGCAGCAACTCGCGGCGCGCCGGGTCAAGTCGTGCGCGGCGGGGCCCGATAGGTTCGTGATCCATCGGCCTTCGGACTGGAGACGCGATGATTCTCAGGGCGGCCGCTCGCAGCGACGTCGGCTTGCGGCGACGCAGCAACGAAGACCGCTTCGTCCTCGTCCCCGAGCACGGCTTCTACCTCGTCGCGGATGGGATGGGCGGTCACACCGCGGGCCAAGTCGCGAGCCAGCTGGCCGCCGAGGCGGCTGCGCGCGCGATCCACGCGCTCGAGGGCGCCTCTGCGACGCCGTGCGAGAAGCTGCGCATGGTCGTGTCGGCCGCGAACCGCGCGATCTACCTCGCCGCGCAGCGCCAGCCCGAGTACGCCGGGATGGGAACGACGGTCGTCGCGGTGCTCGCCGCGGGCGAGCGCGCGGCGCTCGCGCACGTCGGCGACAGCCGCGCCTACCTCGTGCGCCGCGAGCGCATCCGCCAGCTGACCGACGACCACTCGATCGTCGGCGAGCTGCTCCGCCGGCAGGAAATCTCCGTCGACGCCGCGCGCGAACACCCCCACCGCCATGTGCTCACGCGCGCGCTCGGCGTGCGCGAAACGGTCGAGCCCGACCTCGCCGAGCTTACGCCGGCGCCGGGCGACGTCTTCGTGCTCTGCTCGGACGGCCTCACCAACCACGTCGAAGACTCCGAGCTCGCGAAGCTCGTCTCCGACGCGACCGACCTCCAGGAAGCCTGCGAAGACCTCGTCGACATGGCCAACGGCCGCGGCGGTGAAGACAACGTCACGGTGGTGCTCGCGCGCGTGGAGTGAATCGGAGGGGGCGCGCCATCGCGGACTCGGCGCGCTCGGATCGGAAGCCGGAAGCCGGAAGCCGGAAGAAGAGTCGTCGTCGCGGGCTCCCGCTCGGGGTGGGAGGAGGCTCCGTTCCGCTGCGGGCCTTATCAGGGTGCTGCGCCCGCGGGAGGTCAGCGTGCATCCGGGCGAGCTTGCATCGAGCTCGTCGCGTGCGTTGGCTGGACAGCTGGGCGCTCGCGAATGCGGATGGTCGTCCCAATCTCGGTTGCCGTACGACTGCGTTGCTCTCCGCCGGCCCTCCGCTCCAGGACCCCCGTCCCACCCCTCGCTCGTGCTTCGAGGACAGCGTCAGCACGTACTTATTCTTGGATGGCGCGGGATC
>DASTOI010000866.1:0-2794 GCA_035762585.1 Myxococcota bacterium | reverse complement strand
GGCGACTGCGCCAGCTGCTCGAGGACGAGCGCGATTGGCCGGCGCTCGCGGCGCGGCTCGAGGCGTCGCTCGGCGCCGGCGATCCGGCCGAGGCGCCAGCGCTGCACCGCCAGCTCGCCGCGCTCTACCGCGACCGAATCGGCGACCTGCCCGCCGCGCTTTCGCATCTCGAGCGAGCGCTTGGCCATGCGCCGGGCGACGTCGCGCTGATGCACGCGCGGCAGGCGTTGCTCGAGCAGAGCGGCCGCTCGAGTGAGCTGTGCGCCGCATTCGAGGCGGAGCTCGCGGCCGGCGCGCCCGACGAGCGCGCACGCATGCTGCACGCGCGTTGCGCAGATCTTCACGAAGCGGCCGGCGATCTCGACGCCGCCGAGCGGCATCATCTCGCGTCCGTGGAGCTCGATCCGAGCGCAGCCCGCGCCGTCGAGTTTCTCGCGAACCGCTACGCCGAGACTGGACGGCTGACGGAGCTGGCCGCGCTGCTGCGCGCGCGCCTCGCGCAGCTCGGACGCGACCGCGAGGCGAGCCTCTCGCTGCGCCTGCGGCTCGCCGCCCTCGAGGCGAATGGACTCGGCGATCTCGATGCAGCGATCGAGACGCTCGTGCCGGCGGCCGCGGAAGATGACGCACTGCTCGTCGTCGCGGCTCCGCTCGCCGATGCGCTCACGCGGGCGGGCCGGCACACGGAATGCGCCGCGCTGGCAGACCGCGTCGTCTCGCGCTCGACGAGCGCCGCCGACCGCAGCGCGTGGAATCTGCGCCTCGGCGATGCGCATCGCGCGGCCGGCTCCCCGAGCGCGGCCGCGGACGCTTACCGCCGCTCGCTCGCGGACCGGCCGTCGGATCCGGACCTGCAAGCCGCGCTGCGCGATCTCTATCGCCAGCTCGGGCAGGCCGAGCCGCTCGCACCGCTGCTCGAAGCCGAGCTCGCGCGCACCGCGGGGCCGCGCGAGGTGCCGCTGCGCCTCGAGCTCGCCGAGCTGCTCGCCGGCCCGCTCGCGAACCCTGCCGGCGCGCTCGTCCAGTACCGGCGCGTGCTCGAGCTCGAGCCCGCCAACGTGACCGCGCTCGAGCAGGCGATCGCCGCGGCCGAGCGCGCGGGCGCCGCCGAGCCGTGCGCAGACCTGCTCGCGCGCGCGGCCGAGCGCGCGGCCGATCCGGCGCGGCGCGCGCGGCTGCTCGCACGCCGCGGCGCGCTGCTGGCCGGGCCGCTCGCGCGCCCCGACGACGCGATCGCGAGCTACGAGGCGGCGCTCACGCTCGCGCCCGGCGCGACCGAGACGATCGCCGCGCTGCGCGGCGTGCTCGAGGACCGCGCCGACTGGGAAGGCGCGCTGCGCTGCTTCGAGCGCGAGCTCGGCGCGCTGCCGCGCGACGCCGAGGTCGCGCGCCGGGCCGTGATCGACGAGGCGGTCCGCTTTGCGAGCGAGATGATCGACGGCGAAGCCGCGCTGCCGTGGCTCGAGCGGCTGCGCGCGCTGGGACCGAGCGACGCCGAGCCGATCGCGCGCGTCGCGCAGGTCCACCGCATCGCCGGTCGCGCGGAGGCGCTGCTACGCGCGCTCGAGGACGAGCTGGCGCTCGCGCCGCCGCCGGCGCGCCACGTCGAGCTCGCGCTCGAGTGCGCGCAGCTGCTGCGCGATCCGCTGCGCGCGCCGGCGCGCGCGGCGGCCGTGCTCGAGGAAGCGCGCGCGAAGTCTCCCGGCCACGCCGAGCTGCTGGCGATCCTGGACGAGCTCTACGAGAGCCTCGGCCGCACGCGCGAGCGGCTGGCGGTCGTGAAGGAGCGGATCGCGCTCGCGGCGCCCGCCGCGCGCGCGCCGCTGCGCAAGACCGCTTCGGCGCTCGCACGCGAGCTCGGCGACCGCGAGGCCAGCGGCACGCAGCTATGGGCCGCGCTGAGCGAGTGCGGGCCGCTCGCGCAGGAGCGTGCCGAGCTGCTGCGGCGGCTCGCGTCCGACGTGCAAGCGCGGCCCGATCTTTGGGCGCGCGTCGCAGAAGCGGAGCTGAGCGCGCTCGATCCGGCGGCGCCGGTGTTCGGCGAGCGCCGCCGTACGCTGCGGGCCGAGCTGGCGGCTTGTTATGGCGGGCCGCTCGCGGCGCCCGCCGCAGCGATCGCGCATCTCTCGGCGCTGCTCGACCACGAGCTGCGCGACGCCGACCCGCGCACGCAGCGGCTGCGCGAGCGCGCCGGCGAAATGCTCGTGACCCAGCTGCGGCGCTGCGGCGACGCGGTCGGCCTCGCGCGCCGGCTCGCGACGCAGCTGGCCGCGTTCCCGGCCGCCGCCGCGGAGCCATGGCTCGAGCTCGGACGCCTCCAGCTCGAGCTGCTGCATCAGCCGGCGCTCGCGGTGCGCTCGTTCGAGGCGGCGCTCGAGCGCGAGCCGGGCTCGCTCCCCGCGCTGCGTGGACGGCGCGCGGCATGCGAGCTGCTCGGCCGTTGGCGCGAAGTCGCGAGCTCGCTCGAGCAAGAGCTCGCGGTCCGCGGCGACGCGAGCGCGAGCGAGCGCGCTGCGATCCTGCGCCGGCTGGGCGAAGTCAGCTGGCGCCGGCTCGACGAGACCACGCGCGCGAGCCGCGCCTATGCGGGCGCGCTCGAAGTGTTGCCGCAGGATCTCGTCTCGTTGCGTGCGCTCCAGCAGCTGTTCGAAGCGATGGAAGATTGGCGCGGCGCGTTCGATCTCTACGAAAGCGAAGTGGAGGCGCTCGGCGAAGCCGAGCCTTCTCGCCGGCGCGAGTGCCTGCTGCGCGCGGCCGAGCTCGCGTTCACGCATCTCGACGAGCCGGCGCGGGC
>DASTOI010000865.1:0-6345 GCA_035762585.1 Myxococcota bacterium | reverse complement strand
CATGATCCGTCCTCCTCGCTCGTTACTGCGAGTTCCGTCACGAGCCGTTCGCAGTGCCGGTAGGACTCGCCGTCCAACGTCTGGCATGGTTCGTCGTAAGCAAAGCCGCCAGTTCCGTCACGGAGGAAGGCGACCCGCCGCTCGTCGCGGGATAGTCGAATTCGCAGATTAGTTGGTTCGAGCTTCTCGGTATCGACAAACCCCCAGCCGAAATCCTTGTGGATCCAGCTGACTAGAGGGGAATGATCCACCCGGCCTGTCTGAAATACCCACCGGTCCGGGAACTCGAACTCACCGTCCGCACCGGATGTCGTCCAATCCGGCGTGAAGCCGCTCCGCCCTCCGACCTCCCCAATCACCTGCAGCTGAGTGAGGGGATAGGTTCGAAATATCTCTGCACCTGCGACGCCAATGCCGGTGCTCGAGTCGACGAGTCGCCCGGACACACTCCCAATGTGGAGGCCCAGGCAGCCACTCAGGCCGGAGAGAACGAAGGCAGCGACTGCAACTAGTAGTCGACGATCGACCACGATCCATCCTCCTCTCTCGTCAGGTAGATCGGGAAGCTCTTCACGACTGACTGCCCGTTCGCCGTCGACGGTGCATCGAAGCGCACGATCGCACGGTCCGGGCGAACCAAGTCCAGCCGGAAGTTCGACATCAGCGCCGCATGCGCCGGCAGCGCCGCGCCGACGTCTGTGTAGAGCCCGCGGAATGTGTCCCGCTGAATCGGATTGATGAGACCCAGCGCTTGGTCGACTTGATCGGCAGCCAGCAGAGCCTTGAGCTCGTTTGCGATCGCGAGGGGAGAAGGCAGCGCCGCACTCACTTCGATCACGCGGGTTCCGTCTGCCACGAAGGCGGCGTACGCATCCCGCCGCGGGCTCTCCAGCACGGCAACGGGGATGCTCGGGACCGCGACCCGCTGCGAGAACGAGAGATGCTCGTCGAAGAGGAGCAGCGCCGGCTCGTCTCCGTCCGCGACCCAGAGGCCCGAGCCGTCGCGCGCCGTATCGACGGGCGCGCTCGGCAGATCAGATGGAGCGGCCTCGCCGAACCCGGTCGGGCGCAGCACATCGGCGAGTCCGAATAGGCCTCGCGACGGGCTCGAAACGAGGATTCCCAGCCCGCTCCCGTCCGTGAGCCCGCGCGCGTCGAGGATTGGAACTTCGGGGAAACGAGTGGGAGTCCCATCGAGATTCAGGATCTGGAGACGCCCGTTGCCCGGATCGGCGACGACGAGCTGATCCTCATCCACCGCGATCGCCGACGGCGAGCGGAACTGCCCGACGGCCGAGCCCGAGGAGCCGAGGGTACTCAGATGCGCGCCCGTGGACGAGAAGACTTGGACGCGATCGTTTCCAGTATCAGCGACGTAGATGTCGCCGTTCGGGGCGACTGCGAGGCCGCTAGGCCGCGACATCTGGCCATTGCCGGCCCCCGAAGCGCCGAATGTCTGGACGAGTGCGCCCGAGCGGTCATACAGCGAGATCGTCGCCGCAGCGCCATCGAGCACGTACAGCGCGCCGTTTGGCCCAGCTGCTAGGTCGACTGGATTCCCAACTGCGAACTCGCGGTGAATCACGGATGACGAGTGGCTGTTGATGCGCGTGCTACCGGAGAGCTCGACCCCTTGATTCGTCGTCGCGAAGACGCGGGGTCGGGCGAGACGCGGCGCGGTAAAGGTCGCCGGAGCCTGGGGAGCGGTTGCACCGACTACGTCGACCGCGCCGTCCCCGTCGGTGTCGAAATCGATCCGGTCGATCGGAAATGCGGGGACGCCGAGGAACGCGTTCAGCGTCGTGGTAAAGGGCACCTCGCCTGACGCTGGAGCCGCGTTCAGGATCAATGCGGGCTCGCCGCTGCTGACCAGGATCGATGAACGATCGCTCGCCTCCTCTGTGCTACCGCGAATGGTCGCAACGACCGCAATGTTCGCGTCGTCTACGGAAACAGGCTGGTCGAGCAGATCGAATACGCCCTCGTCGACACCGACGTAGGTTCCTGCGGCGCTCGTCGCCGAATTCCTCGCGCTGACGAATCCCCGCACCACGAGCCCGCTTCCCGGCACCGTCGCCCCGTCCGGCGGCGAGTAGATCGTCACCGCGAGCACGGGCGTGTCCGAGCGGTCGACGCTGATCGTCTCCGCCGCCGCCGGCGACCCCACGTTCGTCGCTGTTGCGGTGATCGTGTTCGCGCCCATCGCCAGATCGATGTGCCTCGCGGTGAAGCGATTGCCCACGACGGTCGCTGCGACGCCGTTCACAGTGACCTGCGAACTCGGGCGCAGCACCGTGCCCACGACGGTCACCTTCTCCCAGTCGGTGACCGTGCCCGGCGGCGGTACGAGGATCTCCACCTCGTTCATCAGGCCGGGCAGGCCCGTCGGCGGAAGCACGGGCGGGTTGCTCGCGACGTTGACGTTCACCGTGTCGCCTCCGGCAACGGTGACCGTGAAGGTGCTCGTGCCGTAGCCCGTCGCGACGATCGTGCCGGTCACGGAACCCGGCTCGACCTCGAAGCGGAAGTCGCCGTTCGCATCGCTGAGGCCGATCAGCGTCTGGCCGTTGACGACGATCGTGACGAGCGCGCCCGAGATTCCGGCGCCGGTCTGGGAGTCCGTGACATGGCCGACGACGACGGCGGCGGTGAGCGGTGCGCCGCTCGTGCCAACCGCGACGGCGGGGCCGCTCGTCGTGAGCAGTGCGTCGGCCATGCGCGTCTGGCCGCTCGTCGTCGTGCCGGAGAGCGTGGCGCCCGTGTAGCCGCTGGCAGCGATCGTGCCGGTGAGCGCGCCGGTTGTTACGGGGAGGAGGTAGACGCCCTCTGGATTCGAGAAGCCCTGCTCGGCTTGGCCGCCAACGTCGATGACCACGTTGGCGCGCGAGACCGAGGCTTGGTTCCCAGCGTCGAGCACACGGCCCGTCAGCGTGGGACCCGAGGGCACGCGCGCGACGACGTTCGCCGTGGCATTGGGGATGCGCGCGAGGCGCGCGTCATCCAGGTACACCGTGTTCTCATAGGGAAGGCTCCCCGAGAACGAGGCCTCGTTGTAGCCCTCGGCGTGGATCGTCCCGGAGAAACTCCCCGGCGGAAGATCGAGCTGGTAGGCGCCGCTGGGCTCGGTCGTCACGGACCACGGGAATCCGTTCACGATGAGCGAAACGCTCGCGCCGCCGATTCCGAGGCCACCGGACGCATCGCGGACGATCCCGAAGAGCCGCGTGAAGCCCGGAGAGGTGAGCGTGTAGAGGACGTCGACGGAGATCGGCGCCGACGGCGAACCCAGCGCGAGATCGGCGACCTGCGAGGTCGTGCCGAACACGGCCTGCTCGGTGAAGAACCCGTGACCATATCCGGCAGCTTCGGCGGAGCCTCGCACGGTGCCCGGAGCGGCCGGCGCGAAGTAGATGCCGTCGTTGTTCGTGAATACGGACTGGACCGCTCCGCCCGCGTCGACGCGGACCGTCGCGCCGACGATCGGAGATCCGCTGCTCGCCTCGATCACGCGCCCAGTGACGAAGGTGTTGGCGGACGTCGTCGAATTCAGCGTGAACGCGAGCACCTCCTGCGGCCCGCTTCCGCGCCGGTAGACGATGCGCAGATCGTTCGGGCCAGGCTCGAGCGGGATGTTGGGCAGATTCACCGCGCCCGCCGCGATCGGAACCGGCGCGCTCGGCGACGCGATGCCGCTGATCAGGCGGTTCTGCGCGAAGACGGCCTCGAGCGAGAGGTCGACGAACGCGGTGAGGCTCAGGTCGACCGCGAAGCCGGGCAGCGTTGCGCCGGCCGCCGGGCTCACGAGCGCCAGCGCCGAGTCGACGCGCTGAATGTTCAGGACCTCGGTTTGGAGATTCCCCGCGCGGTCGAAGCCGCGCACGATCAACTGATTGACGCCAGGCGCGAGATCCACGGCCGGGAACTCGAAGCGCGAGGTCGTGCGCGCGTCGACCTCGAGCGTCTCGGTCGGCGTGGTGAGCCGCATCAGCATCGGCTCCAGCACTTCGCCCGAGATGACGACGCTGCTGTCGGTCGTGTTGGTTCCATCCGGCGGGGTGACGACGAACGGCAACGGATCGAAGTCCGGCGTGATCTGGATGCTCGCGACGCTGCCGAACGGCAGTGAGATCGCGTTCACGGTGTAGGGCAGTAGCTCGACGCGCGTCGCGCTGACGAACAGCACGCCGGTAGCGCGCGGCACCGGAATGGTGGCCGTGAACGAGACGCCGTCCGCGCCGATCGTCGCCGGTACGCCATTCACTTCGACGTAGGGCGTCCCG
Source organism: Myxococcota bacterium (assembly GCA_035762585.1). Taxonomy (GTDB): domain Bacteria; phylum Myxococcota_A; class UBA9160; order UBA9160; family UBA6930; genus VGRF01. The sequence goes on along the minus strand of DASTOI010000865.1, from coordinate 2,065 downwards.
AAGTCGATCGTCCCGCGTACGATTACTGTGTCGGTGCTGTAGTAGGAGCCGTCCATCGGCGACGCGATCCGCGGCGGCGAGACCTGCGCGTAACGGTAGATCGTGAACGTCTGCGTGAAGCTGCCGGCCGCCGTCGTGTAGTCGATGCGGAGCGTGTTCGGCCCGAGCGCGAGCGGGATCGTCAGCGCGTCCGTCGCGATCCCCGCGCTGAAGGCCCGGCCGTCGGGCGTCCCGTTTACCGCATCCAGCGTCGTGTCCGCCGCGAAATTGAGCGTCACGACCGCGGCTGGGTCGAGCGTCGCCGTTCCGTCTTGCGGGCTGACGAGCGCCACCCCCGGCGCGTCGGGATCGACGTTCACGAAGACGCCGCCCACGATGGGCTGGCCCGTGGCGCTCCAGGCTTCGACGTCGATCGTGTGGAAGCCGCCGCCGAGCAGCACGTCGGGAATGACGAAGCGCGCCTTGATCGGGTGGTCGGTGTCGCTTGGATCGACCTCCGCGACGAGCGGCACGAGGCCCTCGCCAATCTTGACGCCGAACGTGTCGAAGACCGAGAAGCGCGCGGTGTCGAGCACCGGCAGCTTCGCGCCGACGTAGCCCGCCACCGTGATTGCGTTGCCCGCGATCGTCGAGCCCGAGTCGGGCGATGTGATCACGAGCGCGTTCGTGCTGAACTCAGGAGGCTCGGTGTCGAAGACGAGGTCGTCCTGGCCACCTCCAACCGAGGCGCGCACGGTGATCCGCGCGGCGCGGTCGAAACCGTCCGGGCAAGACGAGTCGGGCTGACAAACGGGGAGGAACGTCTGCGCGACATAGGCCGGATCGAATGACTCGGGCTCGAAGGCGTCGCGCGGAACGAACTCACTCGGCCCCGGTTGCCAGCTCTCGAAGGGCTCTGGCGTCAGGACCTCCGTCTCGATTGGCACGGCCCCGCTGTCCGCGAAGAGCTCCACCATGATCGGATCCGCGAGGTCGCTGAGAACGATCGTGTCCTCCGGGAGCGAAGCGACCGGGACGTTCGTGGCCGGCACGAGGTCCCCGCGAGCGACGGGCAGCGACGGCGGCAGGAAGACGCCGCCCGCGAGCGGATCCCCGAACGCGAGCGCGCGGTCGTACTCGTCGAGGTCCGAGAACGCGGTCGCTGTGCCCGGAACGAACGGCACGCTATAGAGCGACACCACCCGCAGGTGCGGCGCCGCCGCGTCGTCGCGCGTCACATCGACCGCGTCCATTCCCTGCGCCCCGTACACGTCGATTGCGCGCGCGGTGAGCGTGTTGGCGCCCGGTGTTAGGGGGACATCACGCGCGACGAATCGGCCGCCGGAGTCGACGGCCGCGGCGACACCGTTGACGTCGACGAACGCGGCCGGGTCGTCGACCGTGCCCTCGACGTCGATCGTCGCGACACGCAGCTCCATGCCCGGCGAGGGCGTGCGGATCAGCACGGCGGGCGGGCGGTTGTAGAAGACGTCGGCTGCGGCCGAGGCGGTCTCCGTACCTCGGGTTGCGGTTGCGGTGAATGTGTTCGCGCCTTCTTGCACCGGTACTTGCCGCGCGACGTACTGGCCGCCGACGACCGTCGCGGTGACGCCGTTCACGCGAACCGTCGCGCGCGCATCGCTCAAGGTGCCCGCGACGTCGGCGCTGTCCTCGACCAGGATCTCGCCGTTCAGCGGCGTCGAGATCGTGATCGCGAGCGGCGGACCCGTCGCGAGCTCGACCGTGACGCTGGCGGAGCCCGTGTTCCCGGCAGCGTCGGTCGCGGCCACGCTCAGCGTGTTGCTGCCTTCGGTGAGCGGTGCGGAGCTGTTGAAAGAGTTCCCCGGCGGCAGTGCGCTGCCGTTCAGCGCGAGCGCCGTGATCGGGCTCGCGTCGCTGACCGTTCCCATCACGACGGTGGGCGTCTGGCTGAGCTGGGCGCCGTTCGCCGGCGCGGTGATCGTCACGACCGGCGGGGTCGCATCGAGGGTCACGCTCAGGGAGTCGCTCGCGGCTCCGTACGCGCTGGTCGCGCCCGCGGAGAGTGTGTTTGCGCCTTCCGTGAGCGGCACCGTCGCGATGAACG
>DASTOI010000864.1:0-2665 GCA_035762585.1 Myxococcota bacterium | reverse complement strand
CGCGCGCTGTCCGTGTTCGGGCTCGGAATCTACTTCGGCACGCTGCTCGGCTTCGCCGGCGGCGGCCTGATCGCGCAGTGGTTCGACTGGCGCACCGCGTTCTTCGTCGCCGGCTTGTCAGGGATCCCGCTCGCGCTCGCAATCGCTTTCACGGTGCGCGAGCCGGAACGCCCGTTTGCAAGCGGCGCTTCGCCGCGCACAGCGAGGCGAAGTCTTCGGAGCCGAGCGGAGTCGAATCGGGACGCGCCGCTCTCCGAGATGTGGCGGCTGCTCGTCCGGCAGCGCACGTACCGGCGCCTGATGGCCGCCGCCGCGTGTCAGGCTTTCATCGGCTTCGTGGCGCTCTCGTGGAGCGCGATCCTGCTGCAGCGCGTGTTCGGGATGAACAAGGCCGAAGCCGGCATTTCGTTCGGCTTGATCGCCGGCATCGCGGGCGGCGCCGGCAGCCTACTCGGCGGTGCGCTCGCCGACCGGCTCGCCGCGCGCGATCCGCGCTGGTACGCGTGGCTGTCGGCCGGCGTGTCGCTCGCCGCGGCGCCGTTCTTCGCGGCGTTCGCGCACGCCCCCACCGCGGCGCTCGCGCTCGGCTGCTTCGGCGTCTTCTACTTCCTCAACAACATCTACGTGCCGTCGCTCTGGACGCTCGTGCAGACGCTCGTGCCGCCGCGGCTGCGCGCCACTTCCGCCGCGACGCAGCTCGCGATCACCAATCTGTTCGGATACGGCGTGAGCAGCATCGTGGTCGGGGGCTTCAACGACCTGCTCGCGCCGCGCTTCGGCGACGATGCGATTCGCTGGACGCTGCTGCTCGCCGCCGCGGTGGGCGCGCTCGCGGGGCCGCTCTTCCATCGCTGCGCCGCGAGCGTGCGCGAAGACCTCGCGGCGGTCAGCGCAGAATCCTCTCCCAGCCCGCCGCGTGCGGCGCCATGAACACCGCGGTCAGCTTCATGCGCGCGTGCAGCCACTCGCCGCCGACGCGCGCGTAGTCGTCGTCCTCGAAGCCGACCATCCAGCTCGGCACGCCGTCCGCGGTCGTGCACGGCGAGAGGATGTCCCAGCGCGCGCTCGCGCGGTCCGGCGCGCGCACGGTGATGCGCGGCTTCACGAAGAAGTGCCACGAGAAGCGCAGCGTCGGCGCGCGCATGCGCGCGGCGATCTCGGCGCGGCCGCGCGCGACGCCGAGTGCGGGACCGCCGTCCCAGACGCCGTCCTCGGTGAAGAGCGCGGCGATCGCGTCGGCACGCGCGGCGACGACCTCCGGCGCCGCGACCGCGCCGCGCGCGTAGCGCTCGTCGACGAGCTGCGCGTAGCGCGCCTTCAGGTCGTGGATCGCGAGCTGCGCCTCGGCGCGCTCGAGGCGCGCGCGCAGCGCGCCGACTTCTTCGGCGAGACCTTCCAGCGTCGGCATCGCGGCCTCCAGCCATCACGGTACTGTGCGCCGCCTATGAGCTGGAAGGACGAAGTCGACGAGATCGCGGCACGCCGGCGCGGCGCGCATGCGCTCGGCGGGAAGGACGCCGTCGCGAAGCACAAGGGCCGCGGGCGTCTCACGGTGCGCGAGCGCATCTCTGCGCTCGCCGACGCCGACAGCTTCCGCGAGTACGGCGAGATCGCGGGCGAAGCGGGCGAGGGCGGCGCGTTCGCGCCGACCAACATCGTGGCCGGCGTCGGCACGATCGGCGGGCGGGCGGCCGTGATCGCCGGCGACGATTTCACGATCCGCGGCGGCGCCTACACGCCCGCGAGCCTGAAGAAGATCCAGTACGCGGAGGGCCTCGCGATCCGGCGCCGCATGCCGCTCGTGCGGCTGCTCGAGGGCGGCGGCGCGAGTGTGTCCGGCGCTTACGGCGCGCGCGGCCGCTCGGGCTACGACCTCACCGCGCCGAGCCCGATGAACCTGCTCGCGATGCAGGCGCTGGCCGAGGTGCCCGTCGTGTGCGCGGCGCTCGGCCCGTGCGCGGGATTTCCGGCCGGCCGCCTCACGGCTTCGCACTTCTCCCTGATGACTCGCGACACCGCGGTCGTGCTGACCGGCGGGCCCGCGCTCGTCGAGCGTGCGCTGGGGAAGAAGCTGACGAAGGAGGAGCTCGGCGGCGCGGCCGTGCACCTGAGAAGCGGCGTCGTCCAGAACGAAGCCGCGGACGAGGCCGACGCCTGGCGCCAGATCCAGGCGTTCCTGTCGTATCTCCCATCCTCTGTATGGGAGCCTGCCCCGCGGGAGACGAACGACGACCGCGCGGATCGCGCCGACGAGGAGCTGCTCTCGTTCATCCCGCGCGATCGGCGCAAGACCTACAAGATCCGCCGCTTGCTCGAGCACGTGCTCGACCGCGGCACACTGTTCGAGCTCGCGCCGCTCTACGGCCGCACGCAGCTGACCGCGCTCGCGCGCGTCGCGGGGCAACCGGTCGGAGTCATCGCGAACGACCCCAACATCTACGGCGGCGGTATGTCGGCGGCCGGCGCGCAGAAGATCCGCCGCTTCGTCGAGACCTGCGACGCGTTCCATCTGCCCGTCGTCAGCTTCGTCGACGAGCCGGGCTTCCTGATCGGCCCCGACGCCGAGAAGGCGGGCACGATCCGTTACGGGATGGAGGCGCTGTTCGCGGTGCAGCAGACGCGCGTGCCGTGGATCGCGATCGTGCTGCGCAAGTCGTTCGGGGTC
>DASTOI010000863.1:0-2489 GCA_035762585.1 Myxococcota bacterium | reverse complement strand
CGCGTCGCCGTTCGCGGGGCGAATCAGGTCCTCGTCTTGCGGAAGCGCGCTCGCGGCGGCGTCGAGCGCGGCGGCCAAGCTCATGTCGGTCCCTTCACCTCTGCGCGAACCCAATCGAGATATCGCTCGCTTCCCCCGCTCGGCGTCAGCGCGACGAGCTCGGGAAGCGCATAGGGATGGAGAACCGCGAGCCGCTCCGCCAGAGCCGCGAGCCGCTTCTGCGTCGTCTTCACGATCAAGAGCAGCTCCGCATCGTCATTCACTTCGCCTTGCCAGCGATAGATGGAGCGCACGCCCGGAACGACGTTCACGCACGCGGCGAGCTGCTCGTCGACGAGCGCGCGCGCGATGCGCTGCGCGACTTCCGCGTCGGGCGCCGTGACGAGACAGACGCGGACTTCCTCCGCCGCGCTCACCCCTCGATCCTCTCGTGCTCGGCGAGCGCGAAGCGATCCGTCATGCCCGCGATGTAGTCGGCGATCGCGCGCGCCTCGCCCTCTTCGAGGAAGCGCGCGGTCACCTGCGGCGGCAGCAGCTTGTGCGGCTCGTGGCGATACGCGCGATAGATCGCGCCGAGCGTCGCCTCCGCCTGCTCCATGCTCGAGACGACGCGCGGGTGGTGATAGAGGCGCTCGTACAGGAAGCGCTTCAGCTCGGCCTGCTCCGCGGCGACTTCGGAGCTCGCGGCGACGAGCGGCTTCGGCTGCGCGCGCACGGCGTCCGCGCTCTGGCAGCCGCTCGCGAGGATGCGCTTCGCGCTCGCGTCGATCAGGTCCGTCACGAGCTTGTTGATCAGCGCGACGATCGTCTGCGCGTGCAGCACGGCCTCGCTCGCGGCGCCGATGTGCGTGATCACCGCGGCGCGGGTCGCGCGCCAGAGCGGCACGTGATCGAGCAGCGCGTCCGTGAGCAGCCCCGAGCGCAGCCCGTCGTCGAGGTCGTGGTTCAGGTACGCGATCTCGTCGGCCTGATCGGCGAGCTGCGCCTCGAGCGACGGCGAGGCGAGCCGCTTCGGCAGCGGCACCGGGTGCGGCCAGTGCGCGCCGTGCTTCAAGATTCCCTCGCGCGTCTCGGCGGAGAGGTTCAGCCCGCGGAAGCTCGCGTAGCGATCCTCGAGCCAATCGACGATGCGCAGCGTCTGGCGGTTGTGATCGAAGCCGCCGTCCTCGCCTAACAGCTCGTCCAGCACGCGCTCGCCGGCGTGGCCGAACGGCGGGTGCCCGAGATCGTGCGCGAGGGCGATCGCCTCGGCGAGGTCCTCGTTCAGCCGCAGCGCGCGTGCGAGCGTGCGCGCGATCTGCGCGCCCTCGAGCGTGTGCGTGAGCCGGTTGCGGTAGTGGTCGCCCTCGTGCGGGACGAACACCTGCGTCTTGTACTCGAGCCGGCGGAACGCGCGGCTGTGGACGACGCGATCGCGGTCGCGCGCGAACGCGGTGCGGTACGCGTGCTCCCCTTCGCGGTAGATGCGCCCGCGCGAATCGCCGCTCTTCTGCGCCCAGGGCGCGAGCCGCGCGCGCTCCTCCGCCTCGGCGTCGGCGCGCGTGCGGATCGCCGCGCTCACCGCGAATCCTCGTCGCGCAGGATCTCGCGCAGCGCCTCGCGGTCCTCGCGGCTGATGTCGTCGTGCTGCGGCGGCGCCGCCGAGACCGCGTCCTCGCCCGGGCGGCTCGTGCGCGCCGAAGGCCGCAGCCACACGTAGGCGGCGGCGACGACCAGCGCGAGCGCAATCAGCGTCGCGATCCCGCGTGCGAGCACGGCCTTCATCGGCGCCCTTTCGTTCGCGTCCCTCGCGTTCGGAACGCAGTGTGCGCGCTTCGGTTGCGGCTCGTCGATCCGCTCGGCTCGATTCCTGCTTGCGATGCGCGTGGCGCTGACGTTTACCATCCGCCGCCATGCCCATCACCCCGCGCTTACTGCTCGGCCCCGGCCCGTCGAACGCTCACCCGCGCGTGCTCGCTGCGCTCGCGACGCCGCTCGTCGGCCACCTCGATCCCCAATTCCTCGCGCTGATGGACGAGGTGCAGGAGCGCCTGCGCCGGCTGTTCGGCACGCAGAACGCGCTCACGCTGCCGCTCTCCGCGACCGGCTCCGCGGGCATGGAGGCGTGCCTCGTGAATCTGCTCGAGCCCGGCGACGCGATCGTCGTCGGCGTCGCGGGCGTGTTCGGCGAGCGCATGTGCGACGTCGCCGCGCGCGCGGGCGCGCGCGTGACGCGCGTCGACACGGAGTGGGGAACCGCGCTCTCGGCGGACGCGATGGCCGACGCGATCGCGAACGTGAAGCCGAAGGCGGTCGCGTTCGTGCACGCCGAGACGAGCACCGGCGTGCTGCAGCCCGTCGACCCGATCGCGCGCGCCGCAAAGCAGGCCGGCGCGCTGCTGGTCCTCGACTGCGTCACCTCGCTCGGCGGCATCTCGGTGACGCTCGACGCGTGGGGCGTCGATGCTGCCTACAGCGGCACGCAGAAGTGCCTCTCCTGCCCGCCCGGC
>DASTOI010000862.1:0-6781 GCA_035762585.1 Myxococcota bacterium | reverse complement strand
GACCGCGTGCCGCACGAGCTCGGCGCCGCTCTCGGGATCGCGATAGGCAAAGGAGTCCACGCCGCACGGGCCGCAGAATCCAGCCGCGGAGGCCGCGCGCGCGATGCGGAGCGCGGCGTCGCGCAGCGCCGCATCTGCCGGGAGGCCGGATGCGATGCCGCCCTCCGCGTCGATCACGCCGGCATGACCGCGCGGCGCGCCCGCGGGCGTCACGCGCTGCGCGAGCGACCCCAACAACTCGATCGCCCCGTCCCGCGCGATGAACAGCTGCACCGAGGCGTCCCAGCTACGAGCGAGCCACGGCTCGAGCAGCGCGCCGCCGCGCTCGGCGAGCCGCGCGAGCGCGCCGTGCCAGCGCGCATCGCCGGGCGAGCCCGAGGCGCGGCCGCGGCCGCTCGTCCCGAGTCGCGGCTTCAAGACGAAGCTGCGCTGCGCCCACGCAGGCCAGCGCGCGATGCGCGCCTCGATCGCGCGCGCGGCGCCGGGCGCGCGCAGCTCTTCGGGCTCGAGCACCGTAATCACCTCGCGCAGAGCGGCCGGAACGAGATCGGCCTCGCACGCGGCGCGCCACGCAAACGCCTTGTCGTGCACACGCAGCACCGCTTTCGCGGGAGCTCCCAACAGCTCGAGCGCTGCATCCTTCGCTGCGCGCTCCGCCTCCGCGTCGTTCAGCCACGCCGCTGCGCCCGAGGTCGGCAGCCAAGCGAACGCGCGCGGCTCGTCCCACAGCGCCCGCCAGAGCGAAGCGAGCGCGCGCGGCTGCGGAGCGTGGCGTGCGCGCTCCGCTCCGGCGCCCTCCTCGGCGCCGAGGTTCGCGATCAGGAACGGCTCGCGACGCGCAGCGCGCGCTTGCTCCTGCGGCGAGCGCGCGTCGCGCACGTGGGCGATGAAGCGCTCGTCGAGGCCCGCGGCGCGCCGCGCTGGCGCGTCGAAGCGCCGCCCCTTCGCGCGCGCGGCCGAGAACGGAAACGGCGCCGCGCGCTCGTAGCGCTGCCGATCGTCCGCGGCGGGCTCCAGCTCGCGCAGCGAGCGCGCAGCGAGCGCGACGTGCCGGATCTCGTCGTCGTGCACGCGCGCGCACACCGCGGCGCTCTCGCGATCCCCCGCCGCGGCGAACGCGTCGCGATAGATCCCTGAGAAGTCGAGATTCGCCTGCTCGAGCGTGAGGCCCATGCCGGCGAAGAACGCCGCCGGCGAGCCGCCGAGCAGCGCGTGCGAGTGCTTCCAGAAGTAGTCGGAGTGCGGCGCGAAGTCCGCGAAGCGCGCGCCGAGGGCCGCGAGACGCTCGAGATAGAGGCGCGCGTGGCGCTGCTCGTCCGCGAGGATTCCCGCGAGCGCGCGGGCGAGCGGCACGGGCAGATCGGGCCAGCGCAGCAGCGCCGCGGCGAACAGCTCCGCCGCCTGGAGCTCGTGATGCGCGAAGCGCGCGAGCGCGGCGGCGCGCGCAGCGCGGTCGTGAAGCGTGACCGGCCGCGGCAGCTGCCCGGCGCCGGCCTGCATCGCGAGCTCGGGGCCCCGGGCCGGGCGCGAGCAGCGCACCGGCATGCCCGCCCGCAGCGAGTCATCAGGCTCGGCGAGCGGCGCCAGCTTCGCCGTGAGCTCGCCCGAGAGCAGCACGCGCAGGCAGCTCTCGCGCAGAGTGGACGCCGCGAACATTTGGGCCGAGCGTAACGTCAGAAGCGTTCAGACCGCGCGAGCTCCCGACGCGGCGCGCAGAGAGCGGCTCGCGAAGCGAACGGAGGGGATGGCGGCGTGAAGCTCGCGGGGCTCGTGACTTCGCTCGCGCTGGCAGCGACGGCGGGGGCTGCGCACGCGCGCGCGCCCGAGCTGCCGCGCGACCTGCGCGGCCGCCTCGGGCTCGAGGTGAAGCGCTGCCGGCCGATCGGCCAGCGCGACGCGCTGCTCGAGGCGCGCGTGCGGCTGCGCGCGCGAGAGACCGCGGTCGCGCTGCCGGCGCTCTACTGCGGCGCTTACGACGATGGCGGCGCCCCATTCTTCTTGACGCCCGTCGCGGGCCGCATCGAGCTGCGCGCCGAGGAGACGCGCGAGCTGACCGTCCGCTTCGCTGCGGACGCCAAGCACCGCGAGTGCGGCTGCACGGTGCGCGACGTGCGCGCGCTCGCGGACGACGTCGATGCCGAGTTCGCCGCGCTCGTAGACGAGCTCGCCGGCGAACCTGCGCTCGCGACGGCGCCCGCTCCGCCCAGCGCTGGCGTCGCGAGTGTGAGCGCAGCGCCCTCGGCGCCGAGCGCGCCTTCAACGAGCGTCGACGTCGCGAGCGCACCCGCGGACGCCGCGCTCTCGCTGCCGTTCACGCCGCCGCGCCTGCGCCACGAGCGCATGCTCGCGCCGGGCGTCCCACTCCGCGCGGAGCCGTCTGCGCGCGCCGCGGCGACGGGCGAGATCGCGCCCGGCTCGCGCATCGCGGTCGACCGCATCGAGCGCGGCTGGAAGCTCGCGCGCACGCCGGACGGTCTCATGGGCTGGCTGCCCAGCGACGCCGCGACTCCGGACGTCGGCGCACCGGAGCGGCTGTCCGAACGGCTCGCGCCGCTGCGCTCCGCGCTTGCGCCGGGCGCGAGCACGAGCGAGGCGCTCTGCGATTCGCTGCCGCGCGCCGAGCTCACGGACCTCGTCGCCGCCTGGCGCTTCGAGGAGCGCGCGGTCTACGTCCGCCCGCTCTGGCACGCGCTCGCGCGCGAGGACCGCGACGCCTTCCAGATCTACGCGAGCGAGTGCTTCGCGATGACGCGCGTCGTCGACGCGCTCTCGGGCAGGGAGATCCGCAGCGAGGCGTGGGAACCGTCGCGCTGACCTCGCGAGCGCGCGCGTCGCTCGCGATATCGTCGCGCGCTTCGAAGTGGAGCTCTGATGCCCGGCCGTCTCTCAGCTAAGCGCGTGCTCGTGACGGGCGCGTCGTCCGGAATTGGGACGGCGTGCGTGATGCGGTTTCATGCGGAGGGCGCGCGCGTCGCGGGGCTCGACGTCGCGAAGCCGGCGGCCGCGCTGCCGCTCGCCGCGTTCGAGCTCGCGGACGTCCGCGACGAGGAACAGGTGAAGCGGGCGATCGAGGCCCTGGACGACGCACTCGGCGGAATCGATTGCGTGATCAACGCGGCGGGCGTCGCCGGCGGAACGCTCGCGCACGAGCTCGACGTCGCGGAGTGGCGGCGCATCCTCGACATCAACCTGACCGGGACGTTCCTGGTCGCGAAGCACGCGATCGCGGCGATGCTGCGCCGCAAGCGGCCCGGCGCGATCGTGAACCTCGCGAGCGTCTATGGGCTCGAGGGCGGCGAGTCGACCGCGCCCTACAACGCGTCGAAGGGCGGTGTCGTGCTGCTGACGCGCAACCTCGCGCTCGACTACGGCCCGCATCGCATCCGCAGCAACGCGATCTGCCCTGGCTTCATCCGTACGCCGATGACGGCCGCGCTGAACGACCCGGCGTTGAAGGAGGTGGCGGACCGGGTCGTGCAGGCACACCCATTAGGGCGGCTCGGCGAGCCCGAGGAGATCGCGGCCGCGGCGCTGTTCCTGTGCTCGGACGACGCCTCGTTCGTGAACGGCGCCGCGCTCACGGTCGACGGCGGCTACACGGCCGGCAAGCGCCACGGCATCAGCGCCGACGTGATGCCCAAAGCCTGAGAGCAATTGGGGTCAGTCACGGATTGCTGCAAAACGACAATCCGTGCCCGACCCCAATTGCTACTCGGTGCCGAGGCCCGCGATCGCTGCGCCCTCGTTCTGCGCCGGGGGCTCGATGCCGAGCAGGCGGGCGACCGTGGCCGCCACGTCGATCGCGCGGACGCGGCCGAGCCGCGCGCCCGGCGGCACGCCGCGGCCGAGCGCGAAGAAGATCGCGCGCATTTCGGGCGACTTCTCAGGGTCGTAGCCGTGGACGCCGACGTCGCCTCCCCACAGCGAAGACGCGCGGCGCCAGAAGTCGAACTGCGTCCAGGCGTCGAAGAACGCGAGCGGCGGGTCCGCGAGCAGCACGACGTCGCCCGCGTTCGCGTGGCCGAAGCGCAGCGCAGCCGGCAGCTCGTCGCGCGTGTAGGCGTGGATGCGCGGCTGGGCCGCGGCGAGCGCGCGCGCCGCGCCGCGCGCATCGGCGCCGGCAGGGAGCCGAATCAGCGCGAGCGCGCTCGCGTTGACCGCGCGCCCCGCGACGCCCGCCGCTTCGAGCAGATCGTTCGCATCGAGCGCGTCGCCCGGCGCGAGCATCCCGTGATCGCTGACGACGAGCAGCGTGACCTCGCTCCAGCCGCTGCGCGCATCGATGCCCGCGATCAAGCGCGCCAGCTCGGCGTCCTGCGCGCGCATCGCGTCGCGCACCTCGCGGGAATCCGGGCCGTGCTCGTGGCCGGGGGAGTCGGCGCCGTGCCACCACGACATCACGAGCCCCGGCCGCCGCGCTTCCGGCAGATCGAGCCACGCGAGGATCTGCTCCGCCTTCGCGCTCTCGGGCACGCTCTCGTCGAACGGCGCGCGCACGTAGCTCGCGGGCGCGCCGCGCGAAGGGGCGTCCGAGAGCGGCCAGAAGAAGGTCGCCGCGCGCACGCCCTGTCGCTCCGCCGCCGCCCAGAGCGGCTCGGCCTCGAGCGCGCCGGCGGCTTCGCCGTAGTGCAGCTCCGCGCCGCTCGGCGTCACGAAGTGATTATTGACGATCGCGTGCCGATCCGGATACGTGCCGGTCGAGAGCGACGTGTGCGCGGGGAACGTGATCGACGGAAACACCGGCATCAGCGCCTCGGCGCGCGCGCCGTCCTTCGCGATGCGCGCAAAGCCGGGCAGCGCGTCGCGCTCCGGATAGTCGTGCCGGACACCGTCCATCGAGAGGAGCACCACGGCCGGCTTTGCGAGCGCGGCGGCCGCTCCGAGCGCGAACGCGGCCGTGATCGCCAGCGCGCGCACGCCCCGCGCAACGGTCACTCCGACACCTCCGCGTGGCCCGCCTTACGCAGTGCATCGCGCAGCTTCGCCGCGGCCGCGTCGAGTACGGCGGGATCGGGGTTCCGCTCGGCGCGCGCGAAATCGAGATCCCGCAGCTCGTGGATCGGCACGAGATGGAGATGGACGTGCGGCACCTCGAGCCCCGCGATCATCAGGCCGACCTTCACCGGCGAGAACGCGGCCTGCATCGCCTGCCCGATCTTCTGAGAGACTTTCATCAGGTGCGCCGCCTCGTCCGGCGGCAGGTCGAGCCAGTGATCGACCTCGCGAATCGGCACGACGAGCGTGTGGCCGCGCTGGAGCGGCCCGATCGAGAGGAACGCGACGCACTGCGTATCGCGCCAGACGAAGCGGCCGGGCAGCTCGCCGCGGATGATGCGCGTGAAGAGGGTCGGCATTTCGCGCAGCGTATCCCGATCCCCGAGCCCCGCACCGCCGCGCGCGGCGATAGAGTGCGCCGCGTGCGAACTCTCCGCGCGCTTCTCACGCTCGCTGCGCTCACCGGCCTTCTCACGCTCGTCGCTTGCTCGGAGCCCGCGATCGAATCGGCGCAGCCCGTGCAGCCGGACCAGCTCGCGGCGCTGCTCGCCGGCGAGGACGCCCCGCTGCTGCTCGACGTGCGCACGCCGGAGGAGTTCGCGCAGGGTCACGTGCCCGGCGCGAAGCTCGTTCCGGTCCAAGAGCTCGAGGCTCGCCTCGGCGAGCTCGAGATGTACGAGACGCGCGGCGTCGTCGCGTACTGCGAGGTCGGCGGGCGCGCAGCGAAAGCAGCGGAGCTGCTGCGCGCGAAAGGCTTCGCGAACGTGCGCCTGCTCGACGGCAGCATGCAGCGCTGGCGCGAGGAGCAGCGCGAGATCGAGACCGGCCCGTGAACGCAGCGGCCGCGGCGCGCACGCAAGCCGCCGCCGCGATCCAGGCGTGGCGCGTCGTGCGCTACGGGAAGCCGAGCGCCGCGCTCGAGCTCGAGGAAATTGCGACGCCCGAGCCGGCGCCCGGCCAGCTGCGCGTGCGCGTCGCGACCAGCGTCTGCAACTACAACGAGCTCGACGCTTGTTACGGGCGCTACCTCACCGTGAACCCGCCCCTCCCGTACACGCTCGGCATGGAGCTGTGCGGCGTGGTCGACGCGACGGGAGCGGGCGCCGAGCGCTGGCTCGGGCGCCGCGTGATCGCGAGCGCGATTGGCGCGTACGGCGCGCACGCGCGAGCGGCGCTCGTCGATCCGGCGATGACGTTCGACGCGCCGGAAGCGCTCGACGACGTGCACGCGTGCGCGCTCTTCTTCCCGTTCCATGTCGGCTGGCTCGCGCTCCACGAGCGCGGCCGGCTCGCGCGCGGCGAGTGGCTGCTCGTGCACGCCGGCGCGGGCGGCGTCGGCTCCGCGGCGCTGCAGCTCGGCGTCGCGCACGGCGCGCGCGTGATCGCGACCGCGAGCACGCCCGAGAAGCGCGCGTTCTGCCGCGAGCTCGGCGCCGAGCATGCGCTCGACGCGCGCAGCGAGAAGCTCGCCGAGGAGCTGATGACGGCGACCGGTGGACACGGGCTCGACGTCGTCTGCGACCTGGTCGGCGGCGAGACCACGCTCGCGACGTTCCCGGCGATGGCGCGCGGCGGCCGGCTCGTGCTCGCCGGTTTCTCGGGCGACATCGGCGCAGAGGACCGCGCGTGGATGGCGCCGCGGCCGCTCGTGTTCGGAAACTTCAGCGTCGGCGGCGTGATGCTCGCGTACCGCGACGGCGGCGCGAAATTCGGCGGGGTGAATCTTCTCCCACGCGAGCTCGGCGAGCGCGCGCAGGCGGAGATCGTGCGACTGCTCGAAGCGGGC
>DASTOI010000861.1:0-5024 GCA_035762585.1 Myxococcota bacterium | reverse complement strand
CACGTACTCGACGCCCGCTTATTGGGGAACGCTCGAGCACCATGGCTGGGGCGCCGCCGGCCGCGCGCTGCTCGAGAAGACGCGCGCGAACGACTGGGCCGGAATGCGCGCGCTGATCACGGACGAGATGCTGGACGCGCTGGTCCCGAGCGCTGATTACGGCGCGATCGCGGCGCTGATCCGCGCGCGCTACGGCGGTACCGCGGAGGGCATCAGCCTGCGCATGCCGGCGGACCCGGCGCAGGACGCGCCGTTCGCGCGCGTAGTCGAGGAGCTGCGAGCAAGCTGAGGCGGGGGGCACGACCGAAATTGGCGAATCGGGATCAGACCGGGGTCAGACCCCGTTTCGCCATCTCCTCGAGGCAAACCGCCGGCAGCGTGCACAGCGCGCAGACAACGCCTGCCCCAGCCCGCGGCATGAGGTGTGCTCGAGCGCTCTCGGGCGCGTCCCCGCTCGGCACCCAACTTGCTTCTGCTCCGGCGCGAGAGGTCGCTCGCGCATGCCGCGCTACGCGTACGAGTGGTTATCAGGGCAAGACCACACGTTCCTGCTCGCCGAGAGCGAGAACGCGCCGATGCACGTCGCGGCGGTCGGCATCTTCGAGGCCGGCCCGATGCGAAGCGAAGACGGCGGCGTCTGCGTCGACCGCTTCCTCGCGTCGATGCAATCGATCCTGCACCTGATCCCGCGCTACCGGCAGCGGCTCGAGTACAGCCCGCTCGAGCATCGGCCCATCTGGGTCGACGACCGCCACTTTCAGCTCCGTTACCACGTGCACCACGCCGCGCTGCCGAAGCCGGGCTCGCTCGCGCAGCTGAAGGAGCTCGCGGGCTGGATCCTCTCGCGCCAGCTCGACCGCGCGCGGCCGCTCTGGGAGGCGTGGCTGATCGAGGGCCTCGAGGGCGGCGAGCAGTTCGCGCTGATCACGAAGATCCACCACTGCATGGTCGACGGTGCGGCCGGCGCGGACATCGCGCAGATCATGCTGTCGCCGTCGCCGCGCACGACGCTCGAGGAGCCGGCGAGCTACACGCCGCGGCCGCTGCCGTCGCGCTTCGAGCTCGCGCGCGACGAGATCCTGCGCGGCGCCTCTCGCATCGCGCGCGCGGCGGGCGCGATCGCGCGGGCCCCCCGCGAGAGCGGCGCGCTGATCGACCACGCGCGCAAGCGCGCGGCGTCGCTCTCGAAGCTCGCGCGCTATGCGCTGAAGCCGGCATCGCCGACGCCGCTGAACGGCGAGGTCGGCCCGCACCGCCAGTTCGACTGGCTGACGATGCCGCTCGAGGCGGTGCTCGAGGTGCGCAAGGTGCTCGGGACGAGCGTGAACGACGTCGTGCTCGCGACGGTCGCGGGCGCGGTCCGGAAGTACCTGCTGCTGCGGCGCGCCGAGCCGTCGATCCTCGACTTCCGGATCAGCGCGCCGGTGAACATGCGGCGCGCGAGCGAGCGCGGGCAGCTCGGCAACCACGTCTCGTCGTGGGTCCTGCCGCTGCCGATCGCGGAGAAGGATCCGCTGACGCGGCTGCACAAGATCCGCGAGGAGACCGCGCAGCTGAAGCGCTCGGACGCGGCGGCCGGCGTCGAGACGCTGCTCTCGCTCGCGGACTGGCTGCCGCCGCGCGTGCTCGCGAGCGCCGTCGGGCTCGCGGCGGGCCCGGCGAACATGATCGTCACGAACGTCCGCGGGCCGGAGCTCCCGCTCTATATGGTGGGGGCGAAGCTGCTCGGGATGTATCCGGTCGTGCCGCTGCTGCCGCGCACCGGCCTCGGGGTCGCGCTGTTCAGCTACGACGGACGGCTCTGCTGGGGCTTCGCAGCGGATCAGGACCTCGTGCCCGATCTGCCGGCATTCGTGCGCGCGATCCGCGACTCGTTCGAGGAGCTGCGCACGGCAGCGGTCGGGAGGATGTTCCGCAAGCCGGTGACGCCGGCGGCCCAGCCCCCGTCGAGCGTGTCGGCGACGGAGATCGAGAGCGCGCCGCCTGCCGAGCGGCCGCTCGCGAGTGCGCCGCCGCCGCGTGCGACCGCAGAGCTGACTCCGCTGCGCCCGCGGCGCAGCAAGCCGCGCGCGGAGACGATCGCGTCGCATTGAGCGCAAGCCCGACGGAAGCGCGGACTCGCAACCAAAGCGCAGCCGTGTCGACTCCCGATGCGGAGCCGACCGGCCGCGGGCCACCTGCGGACGCCGGGGCCGGCGCACGGGCGGATTGCCACCGCTCGTCAATCGCGCCCACTTTGGCTGCGCGTGCGTTGATCGCGCGTCCTGAATCGGTCTCCTAGCGAGGAGCGCCAGCCAGCTCGCGGTTCCACCGGCGGAGTCCTTGTCCGCGGAATTGCAACGTGTTTCACTGCGCCTCCCCGCTTTGGAGGCGTTCCATGTCGCGCCCGATCGAGCCGGCGCTCACCGCGCCGCACAAGCTCACCTACACGTACAAGCGCTCGCTCGGGCCCGTGCTCGGCAAATTCTTCACTGCGCTGCGCGATCGGAGAATCCTCGGTGCGCGCCGTAGCGACGGCAGCGTGCTGGTGCCGCCGAAGGAGTACGACCCGGAGACGGCCGAGCCGCTGACGGAGCTCGTGCCGGTGCGCGAGACCGGCGTCGTGAAGAGCTGGACGTGGGTTGCGCGGCCGCGCAAGCAGCAGCCGCTCGGCCGGCCATTCGCATACGCGCTGATCCAGCTCGACGGCGCCGCGACGCCGCTCCTGCACGTGGTCGACGCCGGCAGCGAGAGCGCGATGAAGACCGGCATGCGCGTGCGCGCGCGCTGGGCGGAGAAGACGGCTGGCGCGATCACCGACATCGCCGCGTTCGTGCCGGAGGGGCAGCAAGCCGCGCCTCGCGGCGCGCAGTGAGGGCGAAGCCCGAACGGAGTCGAACAGTGGCTACCGCGTTCCGTGACACCTTGGACGACGCACTTCATCAACGTGGGGAGAGGCCGCGATGAGCGAAAGCCAAAGCCAACCGCCGCAGGCTCCCGGGCCGGTCGAAGTGATGCTCGCGCCGATCGAGCTCGAGTACACGTTCTCGGCGGGCCAGAGCGCCTCCCGCTTCCTGCGCGCGATCGCGCAGGGGAAGCTGTTAGGGCAGCGCTGCCCGGTCGACGGTCGCGTCTACTTCCCGACGCGCGGCTCGTGCCCGCAGCACGGCGTCGTGATCGACGGCGAGCCGGTCGAGCTGAAGGACACCGGCACGCTCGTCACGTACTCGATCGTGCGCGTGCCGAGCCAGAACATTCCGCTGCAGCTGCCGTACATCTCGGCGCAGATCCTGCTCGACGGCGCGAACACGATCCTGATGCACCTGCTCGACTGCAAGCTCGAAGACGTGCACATGGGCATGCGCGTGAAGGCGGTCTGGAAGCCGCGCGAACAGTGGACGACGTCGGTCGCGAACATTCTCTACTTCCAGCCGAGCGGCGAGCCCGACGCGCCCTACGAGTCGTACAAGGAGCACATCTGATGCGCGACGTCGCCGTGGTCGGGTTCACGCAGTCGCCGTCGCTGCGCCGCGAGCCGAACCGCAACGAGGTCGAGATCCTCGTGCCGGTGATCGCCGAGCTGAAGAAGAGCGTCGGCATCACGAACGAAGAGCTCGGCTTCGTCTGCTCGGGCTCGAGTGATTATTTGGCGGGCCAGTCGTTCGCGTTCGTCGCCGGGCTCGACGCGGTCGGCGCGTGGCCGCCGGTCTCCGAGTCGCACGTCGAGATGGACGGCGCGTGGGCGCTCTACGAGGCGTGGGTGAAGATGCAGATGGGCTACGCGGACGTCGCGCTCGTCTACGGCTTCGGCAAGCCGTCGATGGGCGATCTGCCGCTCACGATGGCGCTGCAGCTCGATCCCTACTCGATGATGCCGCTCTGGCCCGACGCGATCTCGCTGGCCGCGCTGCAGGCGCGCTTGTTACTGGAGAACGGCCACGTGACCGAGCGCGAGATGGCCGAGCGCGCGGTGCGCGACCGGCGCAACGCGAAGTCGAATCCGTTCGCGCAGCTGAAGGGCGACTTCGAGGTCGAGAAGCTGCTCGCCGAGCCGTTCCTCTCGGCGCCGCTGCGCAAGCACGACTGCGCGCCGATCAGCGACGGCGCGAGCGGGATCATCCTCGCGGCCGGCGAGCGGGCGAAGCAGCTCTGCAAGCGGCCCGCCTGGATCACCGGCATCGCGCACATCCTCGAGCCGATGGAGCTCGGCGTGCGCGATCTCTCGCGCTCGCGCTCCACCGAGATCGCCGCGCAGAAGGCCGGCGTGTGGCGCGACAAAGTGGACGCGGCCGAGCTGTCGGCGCCGTTCACGCACCAGGAGATCCTGGTCGAGCGCGCGCTCGGATTGTCGTCGAAGACGCGCGTCAACCCGTCGGGCGGCGCGCTCGCCGGCAATCCGCTGATGGCGGTCGGCCTCGCGCGCATCGGCGAGGCGGCGCAGCAGATCTGGCGCGGCGGCGCCGACCGCACCGTCGCGCACGCGACCTCGGGGCCGTGCTTGCAGCAGAACCTCGTCTGCGTGCTGGAGGGCAAGTAGTCATGGCCGAGCTGTGCGGCGTCGTCGGGATCGGTCAGACCAAGTACGCGCCCTCGCGCAAGGACGTCTCGATGGCGGGCTTGTTACGGGAGGCCGCCCAGCGCGCGCTCGAGGATGCCGAGTGCAGCTGGAGAGACATCGACGCCGTCGTGATCGGGAAGGCGCCCGACATGTTCGAGGGCGTGATGATGCCGGAGCTGTTCCTCGCCGAGGCGGTCGGCGGCGCCTACAAGCCGATGCTGCGCGTCCACACCGCGGGCAGCGTCGGCGGCTCGACCGCGATCGTCGCCGCGAGCCTCGTGCAGGCAGGCGTTCACGACCGCGTGCTCACCGTCGCGTACGAGAAGCAGAGCGAATCGAACGCGACCTGGGCGCTCTCGATCGCGCTGCCGTTCAGTGTCGCCACCGTCGCAGGCGCCGGTGGCTACTTTGCGCCGCTTGTTAGGGGGTACATCCGCCGCTCCGGCGCGCCGGAGGACACGGGAATTCGCGTCGCGGTGAAGGATCG
>DASTOI010000860.1:0-6379 GCA_035762585.1 Myxococcota bacterium | reverse complement strand
ACGTCGGGCAGCTCGAGCACGCCCGCCTTCAGGAACTGCACGGTGTCGCCCGCCGCGGGCTGCGCGACGAACACGAGCGTGTCGACGAGGTCGACGACGTCGCCTTCGCTTTGGCCGACGCCGACCGTCTCGACGATCACGAGGTCGAACACGGCGGCGAGGATCGTCGTCGCCGCGCGCGCGGCGTCGGCGAGCCCTCCTAATGACTCGCGCGCCGCGAGCGAGCGGAAGAAGACGCCCGGATCGCTCGCGGCGGAGCGCACGCGCACGCGGTCGCCGAGCAACGCGCCGCCGCTCTTTCGGCTCGACGGATCGACCGCGACGATGCCGACCGTCTCGCCGCGCGCGCGCTGCGCGCGCACGAGCGCGTCCATCAGCGTCGACTTGCCCGCGCCCGGCGCGCCCGTCAGGCCGAGCCGCGGCGCGCCGCCGAACGCGATGCGCGCTTCGAGCGCAGCGAGCAGCTCGCGTGCGGCGGCGCGCTCTCCCGAGCGCGCGTCGTCGGCGAGGTTCAGCGCCGGCGCGACGGCGTTGCGGTCGCGCGCGAGAAGCCTCGCGGCGAGCTCGCCCGCGCGCGCGCGAGCGGCGTCAGACAGCGGCCGACTCCTCGGCGACGTCGACGATCTCGCCGAGCACGCGCGTCAGGTCGAAATCCTTCGGCGTGTAGACGCGCGCGACGCCGGCGGCGCGCAGCTGCGCGGCGTCGTCCTCGGGAATGATGCCGCCCACCACGACGGGCACGCGCACGCCCGCGTCGCGCAGGCGCCCTAACACATCGAGCACCAAGACGCCGTGCGAGCCCGAGAGGATCGAGAGCCCGATCACGTGCACGCCCTCGTCGCGCGCGGACTGCACGATCTCGGCCGGCGTGACGCGGATGCCCTCGTAGACGACCTCCATGCCGAGATCGCGCGCGCGCACCGCGATCTGCTCGGCGCCGTTGCTGTGGCCGTCGAGGCCGGGCTTGCCGACGAGCAGCTTCAGCGGGCGGCCGAGCTTCGCGCCGAGCCCGCGCACGCGCGCCCGAATCTTCTCCGCCGCGGGATCCGCCCCGCGCACGTCACGGACGACGACGCCGGTCGGCGCGCGGTACTCGCCGAACACGGCGCGCAGCGCATCCGCCCACTCGCCGGTGGTCGCCCCTGCCTGCGCGCAGCGGATCGACGCGGGCATCACGTTCGCGCCGCTCTTCGCGGCGTCGCGCAGGCCGGCCAGCGCCGCGCTCGCGTCGGCGGCGCTGCGCTTGTTACGGAACGCGCGCAGCCGCAGGGTCGCCTCGCGCTCGGCGCTCTCGTCGACCTTCAGCACCGCGCCGCTGCCGCCGGCGACGAGCGGGCTCGGCTCCGCCTCGCGGTACGCGTTCACGCCGACCACGACGTGCTCGCCGCTCTCGATCGCCGCGAGCCTGCGTGTCTGCGATTCGACGAGCCGCTGCTTCATGTACGCGTTCTCGACCGCCGCGATCGCGCCGCCCATCGCGAGCACCTTGTCGAGCTCGGCCTGCGCGCCGTCCGCCAGCTCCTTCACCTTCGCGGCGATCACCGGCGAGCCGTCGAACAGGTCGCCGTACTCGAGCAGGTCGGTCTCGTAGGCGAGGATCTGCTGGATGCGCAGCGACCACTGCTGATCCCACGGCCGCGGCAGCCCTAATGCCTCGTTCCAGGCCGGCAGCTGCAGCGCGCGGCAGCGCGCGCTCTTCGACAGCGTGACGCCGAGCGCCTCGAGCACGATGCGGATCACGTTGTTCTCGGGCTGCGCCTCGGTGAGCCCGAGGCTGTTCACCTGGACGCCGTAGCGGAAGCGGCGCAGCTCCTCGTCGGCGACGCCATAGCGGTCGCGCCCGAGGCGATCCCACAGCTCGGTCATCGCGCGCGCCTTGCAGGTCTCCTCGATGAAGCGAATACCGGCGTTCAGGAAGAACGAGATGCGCCCGAACACGCGCGGCAGCGCGTCAGCCGGCAGATCGCGGCGCGCCTTCACCGCGTCGAGCACCGCGATCGCGTTCGCGAACGAGTACGCGATCTCCTGCACCGGCGTCGCGCCGGCCTCCTGCAGGTGATAGGAGCAGATGTTGATCGGGTTCCACTTCGGGATCGCGTCGACGCTGAACGCGATCATGTCGCTGATCAGGCGAATCGACGGCTCGGGCGGAAACACGTACGTCCCGCGCGAGAGGTACTCCTTCACGATGTCGTTCTGCGTCGTGCCGGCGAGCTTCTTCGCGGGCACGCCCTGGCGCTCGGCGGCGGCGACGTAGAGCGCGAGCAGCCAGGCCGCGGTCGCGTTGATCGTCATCGACGTGTTCATGCGATCGAGCGGGATGCCGCGGAACAGCATCTCCATGTCCTCGACGTGGCCGATCGGCACGCCGACCTTGCCGACCTCGCCGCGCGCGAGCGGGTGATCGCTGTCGTAGCCGGTCTGCGTCGGCAGATCGAACGCGACAGACAGACCCGTCTGCCCCTTCGCGAGGTTCGTGCGGTAGAGCGCGTTGCTCGCCTCGGCCGACGAGTGGCCGGAGTAGGTCCGGAAGACCCACGGCCTCTCGCGCTCGGCTCGCTCGCCGCCCGACATCACGCCTCCGCTCGCAGGGATCGCCTCGGACGATCGACCAGGCTACCGGAGTGAGCGGGGCGCCGAAACGAAGGCCGCGGCGCGTCAGCGCAGGCGGATGAGATTCATCCCGGCGAGCGATGCGGCGAGCAGCAGCGCGAGCGACGGCTCGGGCACGGGCGATCCCCAGAACTTCACGTCGGCGCGCAGCTCGAAGACATCGTCGCCGGAGCGAATCTCGCCGAGGCGCACGCCGCGAAGCACCAGCTGAAGGCCCGTCTCGTCCGAGACGTACGCGACCCCGGCGACCGAATCCGTCGTCAGCTCGCTCGCGACTTGGAGCGGCTCCGCGGTCACCGGCGGATTGACGTCGAGCAGCACGCCCGCAAACGAGACGCTCAGCGGACCGAGCTCGAGGACGTACGGCCGCGTGCCGGTGCCGGACGACGACGAGAAGCCGTCGCCGAGCGCGATCGAGACCGAGAACTCGAGCGCGTTGTGCGCGCCCGGAAGCGCGCTCGCCAACACCGCTCCGGCGCCCGCGAGGCTCAACGCGCTGATCTGCCCGTTCGCCGGATCGAACGTGACTTGGCCGCCGGTGACGACGCCTTCGGCGTTCCCGATCACTGCGCCGTTCTGCAGCAGCTGGACGTTGAGGAGACCGGCGTCCAGCCCGAACGCGACGGGTGTCGCGAGCGCGCCGGCAGGCGCGAGCAACATCAACCCTGCCAAACCGATCTCACGAACCCGCCCGACCACACGCGCAGCTACACGTCCCACGTCCGCATCTCCCGATCAGCTCGGGAGAGCGGGAGCAAGAACGGTGCCACGTGCAAACGTCGTTCGACTCGCTCGGATCTCCATCCGCCCGTCGTCGAGTCGCTGCCGAGCAGGGGACGAGCCGTTCCGCTCTTGGGCAAACGAATTCCGCGCGCTGCGAGTGAGCGCGCGCGCGCTTCAGTGCTTGCGGGTCCCGAGCGCGGCGAGGCCGACGAGACCGGAAAGCAGCATCGCCGCAGTGGCTGGCTCCGGAACCGGGGTTCCGATCACCTTGACGTCGCCGCGCAGTACGAAGACGTCGTCGCCGACGATCAACTCCGCGAGCTTCACGCCGCGAAGCGCGATCCGAACCGTGCCGTCCGCGCCAACCTCGTATTCGACGACGACTTCGTCCGTGAATGCGATGCCTTCGAGCGGTTGGGGCTCGGCCGTCGAAGGCTCGTTGACGTCGGCGAGAAAGCCCTCGAACGCCGTCGTCAGGGAGCCATCCTCCGAAGAGGAGACCGAGATCGCGACGTCGATCCAGTTGTACGCGCCCGGAAGATCGGAGGCGTACAGCGAGACGCTGCCGCTCTGCAGCGAGACCATCGAGACGGCGCCGGTCTCGGCGTCGAAGACGATCGAGCCGCCGTCCAGCGTCGCCGGGTCGGCGGCGATCGCCTCGCCGTTCAGCCAGAGCGACGCGTTCACTTGGCTGCCCTCGAGCAGCGCGTACTCGACCGGCACTGCGAGCGCCGGAGCCGACGCGAGCGCGAGGCCGAGCATGATTCCGAGGGGTCGAAGGGCGTTCATGGAGAGCTTCTCCAGCGGAAAGGGTGAATCTCTGCGTCCAGCCGGGGCGCCGTGCCATCTTCCCGAGATGATCAAAGCCCTCGACCATCTAGTGGTGGCCGTCACAGATGTGTTGGTTGCAACCCGCAGCTACTCGCATCTGTTGGGAAGGGCAGCGACGTGGCGCGGCGAGCACCCGGTTCTGGGTACGGAGAACGCGCTGTTTCGGCTCGGCAACACGTACGTCGAGCTGCTCGCGCCGGCGGCTGGCGCCGGGCGCTGGCTTCGGGATTGGCTCGATACCGCCGGAGAAGGTCCGTTCGCGCTCGCACTTGCGACGCCAGATGCCGGTGCGTTTCACGCGCACGCGGCGGCCCGCGGCCTCCGCCCGGGCCCGATCCAGGACGGCCTCGGCCGCGATTCCGACTCCGGCGCGTTCCGCAAATGGCGCAACGTGCTGCTCGATCGCGACGCCACCCACGGCGTTCAGCTGTTCGCGATCGAACACCTGTCCCCGCCGGACCTGCTCGCGCTCTCGCCGCCGACGGACGAGGACGCCGCGGCGACCGTGGACTCCGTCGATCACGTCGTCATCCAGACGCCCGACGCCGAGCGCGCGAAGGCGCTCTACGGCGATGCGCTGGGCATCCGTCTCGGCCTCGATCGCAGCTTCCCGCAGTGGGGTTCGCGGATGCTGTTCTTCCGGCTCGGGCACCTGACGCTCGAAGTGGTCGCGCGCCTCGGTGACGAGGCGAATCGCGGCGGGCCCGACCGCTTCTGGGGCGTTTCCTACCGCGTCGCGAACGCGGCGGCCGCGCACGCGCGTCTCGCCGCCGCAGGCTTCGATCTCACGCCCCTGAAGGCGGGCCGCAAGCCGGGCACGTTCGTGTTCACGGTGAACGGCGGGACGCACGGCGTCGCGACCTTGGTGCTCCAGCCCTCCGTCGCGCCGCGGTCAGAGGGCTAGAGTCCGCTTCTTGCGAATTTCGCGCGCCAAGGAGTCGCGATGGCCGCCGCCCTCCGCGTGAGCCCGGAGTTCCCGGCGAATCTCGAGGACGAGATCCGCCGGCTGAAGCGGGAGCAGAACGCGGTTCTGCTCGCGCACTACTACCAGGAGGGCGAGATCCAGGACCTCGCGGACTTCGTCGGCGATTCGCTCGCGCTCGCGCAGGCGGCGAGCCGCGTCGAGAGCGACGTGATCGTGTTCTGCGGCGTTCACTTCAGGGCCGAGACCGCGAAGATCCTGACCCCGACGCGCAAGGTGGTCGTGCCCGATCTCGAGGCCGGCTGCTCGCTCGCCGACGGCTGCCCGCCGGCAGAGCTCGCGAAGTTCAAGGCGCAGCACCCAGGCGCGAAGCTGCTCACCTACATCAACTGCTCCGCGGAAGTGAAGGCGATGAGCGATCTCATCTGCACTTCCTCGAACGCGGTCGCGATGGCGCGCCACTTCGACGGCGAGAAGCTGATCCTCGCGCCGGATCGCCACCTCGCGAAATGGATGGCGCAGCAGCTCGGCCGCGACGACCTGATCGTGTGGCCGGGCGCGTGCATCGTGCACGAGCAGTTCAGCGCGAAGGAGCTCGCGGCGCTGAAGGTGAGGCACCCGGAAGCCGAGGTGCTCGCACATCCGGAGTGCGAGAGCGCGGTGCTCGCGCAGGCGGACTTCGTCGCGTCGACGGCGGGCATCATCAAGCGCTCGGTCGAATCGGTGAAGGACACGCTCATCATCGCGACCGAGGACGGCGTCTTTCACGAGATCGAGAAGCAGCTCGCGAAGGTGGGCAAGCACAAGACGCTGATCCAAGCGCCCGGCCTCGACGCGAGCTGCGCATGCAACCGCTGCCCGTTCATGCGCCTCAACACGCTCGAGAAGCTCTACCTGTGCCTGCGCGACCTAACACCCGAGGTCACCGTGCCCGAGCCGATCCGCGTGCGCGCGCTCGTTCCGATCCAGCGCATGCTCGAGCTCTCGCGCGGGCTCGCGCCGGGGCCGGCGCCGGCGGGCCGCGGGTGAGCGCGCAGCCCGCGCGCACCGCGCGCGCAGCTTCGCGCTGCGCGAAGCGAGTTGAATGCGGGCCGGTGCGCCTGAGAAGCTCCGCGCGCTCGCAAACCCGGGAGAGCGCGCGGTGCTGCTGATCCACGGTGATTATGGCTCCGGCAAATCCGCGGTGCTGAGGGCGCTCGAGGAATTGCCGCCCAGCGGGCTGCGCCCCGCCTACGTGCCGGTGCCGACGCTCGACTTCTCAGGCATCGCGCGCTGGTGCCTCGATTGCCT
>DASTOI010000859.1:0-7644 GCA_035762585.1 Myxococcota bacterium | reverse complement strand
GCGCTTCGAGGCCGAGCCGCATCGCGTCGGTGTCATCGCTCCGCGTCACGTTGCGGACGGAGCTCGTCCCACGCGCGAGCGCTGCCGCGAGCAGCGCGCGGTTCGCGAGGCTGCGCGAGCCCGGCGGGCGCACCGTCGCCGCGAGCGGCCCGCGCGGGCGAATCGGCAGCGGATCGGGCAGGTCGGCAGCGGGCATGGCGGCGCACCATACGAGACCGGCCGCGGCCGCACACAACGTCGCCATGGCGCCAACGGAAATGGCGAAACCGGTTCTGACTCGTTTCGCCAAGGCGGGTTGCAGCGGTACCCCTGAGCGGCAATCCTGCGACGTTTTTCCGGGCCGAGCGCCCGCTGCGAGAGCCCAGGGCAGGCCGGCGGAGCCGGTCCCTCGGACGGCGCTCGCGCGGCCCGCCCGTGACCGAAGGAGAGCCGTGTGCCGAAAGTGGTGGTGAGCGATGCGTTGGCGCCTCAGGGGCTCGAGATCCTTCAGCGCGCCGCGGGGCTCGAGCTGCTGAACGTGCCGGGCATCTCGCCGGGCGAGCTCACCGGGGTGCTCGCCGACGCGGACGGTCTCGTGGTCCGCAGCAACACGAAGGTCACCGCCGACGTGATCGCCGCGGCGCCGCAGCTGAAGGTGATCGGGCGCGCCGGAATCGGCGTCGACAACGTCGACGTCGCGGCGGCGACGCAGCGCGGCATCGTCGTGGTCAACACGCCCGAAGGAAACAACGTGACGACCGCCGAGCACGCGATCGCGCTGCTCGTCGCGCTCGCCCGTCACATCCCGCAGGCCACCGCCTCGATGAAGTCGGGGAAGTGGGAGAAGAGCAAGTTCCAGGGCCTCGAGCTGTTCAACCGCACGCTCGGCGTGATCGGGCTCGGCAACATCGGCCGCATCGTCGCCGAGCGCGCGCGCGGGCTCGCGATGCGCGTGGTCGCCTACGACCCGTTCATCTCGGCCGAAGTCGCGCAGCAGCTCGACGTCGAGCTCGTCTCGCTCGACGAGCTGATCGCGCGCAGCGATGCGATCACGATTCACGTGCCGAAGACGAAGGACACGACCAAGCTCTTGAACCGCGAGCGGCTCGCGCGCACGAAGCGCGGCGTGCTGATCGTGAACGCGGCGCGCGGCGGCATCGTCGACGAGGCCGCGCTGCTCGAGGCGCTCGGCTCGGGGCAGGTGGCCGCCGCGGCGCTCGACGTGTTCGAGCAGGAGCCGACGCCGAAGGATCATCCGCTCGTGAATCACCCGAACGTGATCTGCACGCCGCACCTCGGCGCGTCCACCGAGCAGGCGCAGATCAACGTCTCGGTCGCGGTCGCCGAGCAGGTGCGCGACTTCCTGCTCGCTGGCGAGGTGCGCAACGCGGTCAACATGCCGTCGATCTCGCCCGAGCTGCTCCAGCAGGTGCGGCCCTATCTCGTGTTGGGGGAGAAGCTCGGGCGCTTCCAAGGCCAGCTGCGGCCAGGCGCGATCGAGGAAATCGAGATCGAGTACGCCGGCGACGTCGCCGCGCTGCGCGTCTCGGCGATCACGATCTCGGTGCTGAAGGGCGTGCTCGAGTCGGTCACCGACCGCGTCAACATGGTGAACGCGCCGGTGATCGCGCGCGAGCGCGGCATCCGCGTGATCGAGACGAAGTCATCGCGCCCGCTCGACTTCGCGAGCACGATCACGACGCGCGTGCGCGGCAACGTGCAGCGCCTGATCACCGGCGCGCTGTTCCACGGCAATCAGCCGCGCATCGTGCGCATCGACGACTTCATGCTCGAGGCGATTCCGGAAGGGCCGACGATCCTGATCCAGAACCACGACCGCCCGGGCGTGGTGGGCGCGGTCGGCCTCTTGTTAGGCGAGTGCGGCATCAACATCTCGCGCATGCAGCTCGCGCTCGTCCGTGAGCGCGCGGAGGCCGCGATGATCGTCAACGTCGACCAGAGCCCGAGCGAGGCGGTGATGGAGCGGCTGCGCTCGCTGCCCAACATGATCACCGCGCAGCTCGTGGACCTCGGAAAATGACGGCGCTGGTCGCGGTCGGCGCGCAGTGGGGCGACGAGGGCAAGGGCAAGATCGTCGATTGGCTCGCGCTGAACGCCGATCTCGTGGTGCGCTTCCACGGCGGTAACAACGCCGGGCACACGCTGATCGTCGACGGCCAGAAGACGGTTCTTCACCTCGTGCCGTCCGGAGTCCTGCAGGACGGCACCGTCAACCTGGTCGGGCCCGGCGTCGTGGTCGACCCGCGCGTGCTCGTGGACGAGATCGCGAAGATTCGGACGCAGGGCGCGCTGAAGGACCCCGCGCGGCTGCGCGTCTCGGGGCGCGCGCACGTGATCACCGCCTGGCACGTCGCGCTCGACAAGGCGCGCGAGGAGGCGCGGCGCGAGGGCGCGATCGGCACGACCGGCCGTGGGATCGGGCCGACCTACGAGGACAAGGTCGCGCGGCGCGGGATCCGCGTCGCCGACCTGCTCGACCCTCCGTCGCTGCGCGCCGCGGTCGATCGCTTGGCGCGCGAGAAGAACTTCGAGCTGACCGAGCTGCACCGCTGGCCGGAGATCTCCGCCGACGCGGTGTTCGACGAGCTGCTCGCGGTCGGCAAGGAGCTCGCGCCCTACGTCGACCACACCGGGAAGCTGCTCGAGCGCGCGGTGCGCGAGGGCAAGAGAGTGCTGTTCGAGGGCGCGCAGGGGACCTTCCTCGACATCGATCACGGCACCTATCCGTTCGTGACGTCCTCGAACTGCGTCGCGGGCGCCGCGTGCACCGGCGCGGGCATCGGCCCGACGCGCATCGACCACGTGTTAGGGATCACGAAGGCGTACACGACGCGCGTCGGCGGCGGGCCGTTCCCGACCGAGGACCGCGGCGCCGGCGGCGCGTGGCTCGGCGAGAAGGGCCAGGAGTTCGGCGCGACCACCGGCCGCAAGCGCCGCTGCGGCTGGCTCGACACGGTGGTGCTACGGGAAGCCGCGATCGTGAACGGCTTCGGCTCGATCGCGGTCAACAAGCTCGACGTGCTGTCGGGGCTGGACGAGATCCCGCTCGCGACCGCGTGGCGCATCGACGGCAAGCTAACGCGCGACTTCCCGATGACGCTCGACGAGGTGAGCCGCGCCGAGGCGATCTACGAGACCTTCCCGGGCTGGCGCGAGCCGCTCGGCGCCGTGCGCCGCTACGACGACCTACCCGGCAACGCGCGCCGCTACCTCGAGCGCATCGAGGCGCTCGTCGAGGTCCCGATCGACGTCATCTCGATCGGGCCCGGCCGCGACGAGACGATCGCCCGCCGCGACCCCTTCTCCCACGCGCGCCCATGAGTCACCGCCTCGGGGACGTTCATACTTGCCGGTGACTTACGGGCCAGTCTTCGAGGCGTGACACCGGAAACCACGCGCACGAGCGCGACAAGTCACCACGCGAACAACGTCCCCGTTTGGTGACTTATTTCTTGTCGGCTACGCGCACGACGCGCTTCTTGAGCGGGAGCGCTCCGATCGCGGCCTTCGCCGGCGCCGCGGCGGTGAGCGGCTTCGCCGCGCCGACGGCAGCCTTCTGCTTCTGCGCGCGGATCAGCCGCTCGTACGCGGCGCTGATCAGCGGCACGAGCGTGGTGAGACCCGCTTCGGCGGTCGCGCCGAGCGTCTCGCTCTCGGGCTGGACGACGAGCAGGTTCACGACGCGCTCGCCGATCGCGACGGGGTAGACCACCAATTCGGCGCTCTCGCTGCTGCCGAGTGCGCGCGCGAGCGCCTTGTCGACCGCGCACGCCGGCATTCCACGCGCCGGCTTCCCGCTCGCGGCCGCGCCGGCGAGCAGGCTCTCGCCGCCGAGCGGAATCCCGGTGGCCTCGATGTCGAGCGACTCGCCGCCGCGCCGCGCCACGAGGCCCGACGCGAGCCGGTCGCGCACGACGAACAGCGCCGCGACCGCCGCGAAGCGCGCCGCCAGCTCGACGCTCGCATCGATCACCTGCGCGCGTTCGTCGGAGGCGACGACGATGCGCTCCAGCGCCTCGAGCGAGGCGACCGGCGCGCGGCGGTCGAGCAGCAGCGGCGCGGCGTCGAGCTCGAGCGGCGGCTCGTTCGGACGCTGCGCGAGCGCCGCGCCGGCGGCCTGCGCGCGCGGCGCGGGCTCGTCGGCCGGGCGCGCCGGCGGAAGGCGAGGCGGCCGCACCGCCACCACGGCCGGCGCCGGCTCGGGCAGCGGCGCGGTCGCCGTGAAAGTGAACTCATCGCTCGCGCCGAGCTCGACGTTCGCCGCGAGCGGGCCGACCTCGAGCTCGGCGTGCACGTTCTCGCGCTCCGCCGTGATCCGCGCGCGCTGCTGCTGGCGCTCACGAAACACGCGCGCGTGGGCGCCTTCGTCGAGCAGCGCCTTGAACCGCGTCGACGGCGCGACGCCGAACACGCGCTGCATCAGCTGCACGAAGCGAAACTCGGCGAGCGCGTACGGGACGATCGAGCAGCCGCTCGCGAACGCGAGGTCGTCGAGGATCGCGTCGTTGCGCGGGTCGACCATGCCGACGTGCAGCGAGCGCTTCTCGAACTGCAGCGGAAACGCGCGATGCCGCTTCACGAGATCGACGTGCAGCGCGGCGCGCGCGCCGGCGTCGGGCTTGGCGAGCCACTCCTTCGGGATCTCGGGCAGCCCGTGGTGACGCGCGAGCGCGGAGTCGAGCTGCTCCGGCGAGAGCAGCCCGAGCTCGATCAGCGCCGTACCGAGGCGGCCGCCGTAGAGCACCGTCGCCTGGCCCGCTTCCTCGAGCTCCGCGAGCGACGCGTAGTCGTTCTGCAGCAGAAACTGCGAGAAGGTGTTGAGCACCGGGCACCTCCGCCGCGCCGGGACGGCGATGCGCGTCCATCGGTCCGCCGTGCGCGAATCTTTTGGGCGAGCGCGCGCCGGCGCTGGCTCGTCCGCGCCCCCGGTGGTACTTCCCGCCGCCAGGGCCGTTAGCTCAACCGGTAGAGCAGCGGGCTTTTAACCCGTTGGTTCTGGGTTCGAGTCCCAGGCGGCCCACCAGCGCGCCGACCGGGTCGTCGCCGCGAGCGAGCTGCGCACCGCCTTCGCGCAGCACGCGGGCGAAACGCGCGAGCAATCGAGCCCGCGATCGCGGTACACACCGGCTCGTGCGTCGCCGCTCGCCCTCGGCGCCGCGTCGCGCGGGCCGTGCGCGAGCGAGCTCTCTCTTCGCGCCGAGCCCGCGAACCGGAGGAACCCATGCGTCGCTCGCTCGCTTGCACCGCAGTGCTCGTGTCTTGCGCTCTCGCCCTCGCACCTTCGCTCGGAGCTCGCGCCCAGGAGCCGTCCGTCGATCCGGCCGAAGCCGCCGCGCCGGACGCACCGGCCGACGACCTCGGCGGGATCGAGGAGATCGTGATCACGACGCAGCGCCGCGAGCAGAGCCTGCAGGACGTCGGGATCTCGGTGACGGCGCTCAGCGGCGACGAGATCGAGAAGCTCGGCGTCGGCGCGAGCGTCGACATCGCGGCGCAGACGCCGAACTTGAAAGTGGGCCTGCCGGCGGGCGAGGGGAACATCCCCGCGATCTTCCTGCGTGGGGTCGGGCTGAACGACTTCAACCAGAACGCGAACGGCTCGGTCGGCTGGTACGCGGACGACGTCTACATCAGCCAGGTCACCGGCCAGACCTTCCTGCTGTTCGACATGGAGCGCGTCGAGGTCGCGCGTGGACCGCAGGGAACGCTCTACGGCCGTAACACGACTGGCGGGCTCGTGAACTTCATCTCGCGCAAGCCGAGCCACGAACAGCGCGACGGCTACGCGCTCGCGAGCTACGGGAACTGGGACACGGTGAAGCTCGAGGGCGCGGTGGGCGGGCCGCTGAACGACGTGCTCGCGGCGCGCGTGGCCTTCGCATTCAACGACGCCGACGGATACATCGAGAACGATTTCCCCGGGCGCGGCAAGGCGAACGACACGCACAACTGGGCCGGCCGCGGCGCGCTCTCGTGGCGGCCCACCGAGACGCTCGACGTGCTCTTCAGCGTTCATGGCGGGCGCAACCGCTCACAGGCGCCGCAGTACGAGCATCAGGGCACGCTCGATCCGTTGGGGTCGGGCGAGCAATGCGCCATTTTGGGCACCCCGATCGACGGCTGCATCGATGCGCTCGGCTACACGGACCTGAACGGCAACGAGCGCGGCTCCTATAACAAGAACGGTGATCTCGACATCGATCTGTGGGGCGCGTTCCTGAGGATCGAGTGGGAGATCGGCGAGCTGCAGCTCATCTCGCTCACCGCTTACGAGCACGTGAAGAAGCTGCTCGAGGAAGAGACCGACGCGAGCCCGAACGACCTGCTCGAGATCGACTGGTTCAACGACGGCTGGGAGCTCACGCAGGAGCTCCGCCTCGCCGGAGAGAGCGAGCGGATGAACTGGCAGACGGGGATCTACCTGCTCTGGGAGCGCGTCACCGCGGAGAATGCTCTCGATCTCTTCGTCGATCTTCGGCCGCTCTCGGAGGCGAACGGGTGCTCGAATGGCTTCGATCCTGACGGAACCGTCTGCGGCATCGCGCCCACGTTCAACAGCGAGGCGAAGTACACGCAGAACACGAAGTCGGCCGGCGGCTTCGGTCAGGTAGAGGTCGAGCTGATCGAGCGCCTCAACGCGACGATCGGCGGCCGCGTCACCTGGGAGAAGCGCGAGTTCGACGAGCTCGCGCGCTTCCGCGAGGACCCCGCCGACTGCGCGGCGTTCCTGATTCCCGCCTGCGAAATATTCCGCTTGAGTGATCAGGTCGACTTCACCGAATGGTCCGCTCGCTTCGGCCTCGACTACCGCGTGAACGACGACCTGCTGCTCTACGTGAGCGCGAGCCGCGGCTTCAAGAGCGGCGGCTTCAACGGCGGCTTCGCGTTCTCGGCTGAGGAGCTGCCGCCGTTCGAGCCCGAGACGCTGTGGGCCTATGAGGCAGGCGTAAAGTGGGACCTATTCGACCAGCGCCTGCGCGTGAACGCCGGCGGCTTCTATTACGACTACGAGGACCTGCAGGTCTTCACGCTCGTCAACACCGGCTTCGGCACCGCCGTCCAGATCCTCGACAACGCGTCCGACGCGCAGATCTACGGCGGCGAGATCGAGGTGATGACCCGTCCCGTCGAGAATCTCGACATCGTCCTCGGCCTCGGCCTGCTGCACAGCGAGCTGAAGAACTTCCGGACGGACGAGGGAACCGATTTCTCAGGCAACGAGCTCGTGATGGCGCCGGGCGTCAGCTTCAACGGCCGAGTGCGATACGAACTGCCGCTCGGTCCCGGCGCGGTCGGCCTGCAAACGGACTGGAGCTTCCAGGACGAAGTCTTCTTCGACACTGCGAACTCATCGCTGCTGTCGGAGGACTCTTATTGGGTCTGGAACGCCCGCGCGTCCTACGCATTCGGCGACGGACGCTGGGAGGTCGCCGGCTACGTCCGCAATCTGCTCGACGAGAACTACCTCGCGTACGCGATCGATCTCTCCGCGTTTGGCCTGAATGAGCAAATGTGGGGGATGCCGCGCAGCTATGGCGTGGAGCTGAAGGCGAGCTTCTGAGCCGTGCGCGGCGTCTCGTGCGAGCCGCCGCGCATTCCAGCTACTTCGCTGCCGCCGCGGCAGAGGCCTCCGCGAAGCGCGCG